>JANMST010000347.1:0-12999 GCA_031389635.1 Acidimicrobiia bacterium
CAATGCTCGGCCCAGATCTCGATCGCCTCTTGCAGCTGGTCGACCGAGGAGAACGTACCCTTTTTCAGCCGGCGTTCGGTGAGCTGTTTGAACCATCCTTCGACCAGGTTCAGCCACGACGAGCTGGTCGGTGTGAAATGCAGATGCCAGCGGGCACGTTTGGAGTGTGCCAGCCAGCGGCGGACCGGTTCGGCCTTGTAGGCCGAGAGGTTGTCGAGCACTACATGGATGTCGAGGTGGGAGGGTACGTGCAGGTCGATCCATTTGAAGAAGCTCAGTACCTCGGCCCCGCCGTGACGCGGTTTGGTGTCGTAGAGGACCTCGCCGGTGGCGACGTTCATCGCCGCGAACAGATCGGTGGTCCCGTTCCGTTTGTAGTCATGGGTCATGGTGCCGGTCCGTCCCTTCGTCATCGGCAGCGACGGTTGGGTCCGATCCAACGCTTGGACCTGGGTTTTTTCGTCGAAGCTGAACACGACCGCCCGCTCGGGCGGGTCGAGATAGAGACCGACCACATCGCACAGCTTGGCTTCGAAGTGTGGATCGGCCGAAACCTTGAACGTGTCGGTCCTCCACGGCTTGAGATGATGGTCAGCCCAGACCCGGGCCACGGTGTCCTTACCGATCCCGAGACGCTTGGCCAGCGTCCGGGTGCTCCAATGGGTCGAGCCGTCGTCGGGCAGCTCCTCCAACGTGACCCGCACCACCTCAGCCACCGTGCCCTCTTCCAGCCAGGACTTACGACCTCTACCGGGGGCGATCATGCCAACTCCGTCAACACCCAACTCGGCGAAACGGCGACGCCAGACCCGCACCGAGTTCGAAGCGACCTGCAATTGTCTGGCAACCTCGTAGATCGCAACACCATCAGCCGAGAGCAACAGCGCCCTGGCCTGGATCACCGACCGGTGCGGCAACGACGACGACCGCGCCATCCGCTCCAAAACAGTCCGCTGCTCGTCCGAAACTTCCAATGGCGGCGCCGCAAACATTGTTGTCATACTGCCACCCTAGCCACTTCACCTATATCAGCGACGGACCACTAGCCCTTGCTTGGAAGGCTCTTGGCTGACCGATGGGATCTCGTCGTGGATCGTCCTAATGATCAACGTGACGCGACGACCGCTCAGCTGAATCACCCCCCTTGATCGTCACATAGGGGGCGTCAGCCGCTGGATTTGAGGAGCTGCCTTCCCCTCAGCAGGCATCGGTTCCTGAACGCGCGGTATGTGCCATATCGCACCGATCGCCGAGTGCGCTGTAACGGCACGTCCGCGCTCACCGCTCGATCCCAGTCGCGGCGGCAAGCCGGTCCAGTAAGGCGTCTATCTCATCGATGACCCAGTCCGACTCACTCTGCGACCAACTTCGTTGCCTGTGCCCGCATGGCCCCGCAGTTCCACCTGAAGGGCGACTTCGTCTTGCTCAATACGCCAGTCGAGCTGATGGGTCGGATGCGCCCTGTGTCACTAGCGGATCTCTATCCGGTCGCCCCGTCGCGCTCGCTTCCTTGGGCGAGGCGCTGGCGTTGCCCTGCGTGCACATCGCTCACCCATTCCCAGCCAGGCTTGGCCGATGGGCCGATCCGAGGGTCGTCGGGACCACCGCCGTCACGCAGGGCCTGCACGTACGCGCGGTCAAGGTCGATCCGTGCGCGTACCTAATCAGCTCCGCCGACGGACCCGTGACCCGGAATGAGGACATCGACGTCGTCCGCAACGCCCTCGAGCAGCCGCAGCCCAATGAGGTAGTCCTCGATCGGGTCATTGGTGCTGTTCAAGTCGTCGAGCATGGGAATCAAGACATCAGACAGCATGTCCCCGGCCACGAGAACCCCGCGTTGCTCGATCAACAGTGCCGCATGGCCCTGGGCATGCGCCGAATGCTCGATAATCCGGACTGGAGGACCATCCCAAGGAATCCGCGCAGTTCCGGCGGGCAGACCGGTGATCAAGCCAAACAGGTCCAGCGGTATCTCCCCAGCGATTTCTGGCGGTAACCCCTCGGCGACGCGGGCCTTCCTGTCCGCGCTCGACAGCAGATCTCGCATATAGGCTGCGCAGCGGGCTGTGCCGAAACGGGGCGCTCCGCCGAGCTCGGGGTGCCAGAGCACGTGATCCCAATCAGGATGCGTCGAGAAGCCTGCCACAACGGGCTGGCCCAACTCGGACAGGTCGTTCGCGAGGCAGGCCATTTCGGAGCCTTGTATTCCGGGGTCGATGAGCAACACGCCGGCCCGGCCTTGCACGACAACCGTGTTGTTCTGAAGTAACTCGCTCTGATGAACCAGCACACCCTCTGCGACCTGCCTCAGCATGGGACTCCTTCCGCTTGTTGTTTGCAACCGCTGTCGAGAAGGTATTACCTGGCGGTAGCAGATTGCCCGTCTCGGGGCCCTAGGCGTGGTAGCGGCCGCATTGCGCACCGGTCGGTTGGCCCCCTCGACCGGCGACGCCTTCGGCGAGGTTCGGCAAGTACTGGCCGAAGAGATGACCGAGGTCTAGCTCTGCCATCGGCTGCTGGAGGCGAACTGCGACCGTCGGCTGGGCCGATTGCTGCCGGATCTGCGTGTCGGTCATTGGCCGATCGTACGTTCCGCGGAGTGCCCGGATCGTTGCCGGCGCCCCTCACCAGCCCTTCACCCCGTTCCTCTCGCGACCGACGTCTCAGCCGAGTATCTGGCCCAGAACCCCCCGCTCCCCAATACTTCCTGCTTTGGAGAAGGCACGCAAAGTACTCATGGTGTCGTCACTGCGGCCAGCTTCGCGAGATGACGAACGAGCACATCCCGCCCCGCAGCACGAACAACGATCGGCCGGTAAGCCGCGTAATCGAGCCGGTCGACGACTCAGTCCTGCGCGAGGTGATCGAATGGCCAACGGGACACGTCGTACCCACGCTCGACCGGGAGCGCAACGAGCGGCCGAGCCGACGGGGATACGTCAGGGAATACGGCAAGTGGTTCGACCTCAACGACTGTGCAGTCGTCAAGCTACCGCTGTGGGATGTGTGCGGCGCTCAGCCAGAAGCTCCTTGACCACGACGTCAAGACTCTTCACCTCACCCCGGGCGACGGCAGACGAGAAAACGCCAGCTTCCATCATCGAAGAGAGCTGATCCAGCAACTCGGTGGCGGCCTCGGCGGCCGTAGTGTTCTCGACGAAGAATGGTCGGTCGCTCGAGGGATCAGCTCGAACGAAGGACGCCGCCTCGACGGCCCACTCCCTGTCACCGATATTCGACCTGACCTTTGCCAGCAGGAGGGTGACCTGGACCATCTCGGTGACCAGCCCCATTCTCTCGAAGAGCTCGAGCCCTTCGCACAGTGTTCGGTCCGCCGAGCTCCACTCGCCAAGTTCGATCTGGATCTGGCCGAGGCCGGTCAGACCCAGGGCAAGAACCCTCCTGTAGCCGAGACTGCGAGCGACTTCCACCTGTCGGCTGAGCAGGAGTGCGGCGTCGTCCAGCCGACTCTGTATTAGAGCAATCGTCGCTTGGATAAGCAGATTCCAGCCAAGCATCATCTGGTCACCCTCCGCTACCAGGATCTTTTCCGCCTCACGGAGTACATCCAGAGCTGATTCGACCTCGCCCCTCCGTATATGGGCGCTGGCCACGTACGCGCTCATCCCGGCCGAATACAAGACGTAGCCCGACTCGTCGCCGATGCGCCTCGACTGGTTGACCAGCTCCAGAACGGAATCGAACTCCCCGCGCAGGAACATGATCTCGGATAGAGACTCGAGAGCGATGAGGTAGGCGAGGGTGTCGCCGGTAGTCCGCAAGGCGCTCACGGCCGCCGCCGCGATCGGTGCCGCCGATTCGAGCTGGCCCAGATTGTTGAGGAACTTGGCTTCGCTGGTTGCTGCCAGAGCTCCTGCCACAACGGCACTCCCCTCCTCGCGGCCCTCGAAGGTTTCCCTGACGTCAGCGCACATTTCAGCGCCTGCCTTGACCCATCCGTTGACCTCGTAGACCCACCCGAAGGCCAACAAGAATGCACGGGCGCGAACAGGGTCACCAGACTTGCAGGCCTGTCGAAGGGCAAGCCTCATGTTGTCTATGTCCTGTTCGACCAGGCGTAAGCCCACTTGCTGTCCGCCACCCGTAAACAACTTCTGAGCTGCGACTCCGGCGAGGCCTGCGAAGTACCCGGCGTGCTCGGCCACGGTCGCTTCAAGCTTGGCGGAGTCAGTTGCCAGTTCGGCCTCGGCGTACTGGCGCAGGAGTTCGTGGACGGTGTACCGGCTGCTCCCCCGGTCGAAACTGATCAGAGATTTGCTCACCAGGTTCGAGAGGTGCCGCACCGAAGCGCCGGCGACGGCTTGGGCCGCCTCTCTGGTGAAGCCCCCCCTGAAGACCGACAGGCCAGCGAACGTGCGACGCTCCTCTCCATCCAGCAACCGCCACGAGTACTCGAACACAGCTCGCACGCTGCGGTGCCGCTCTGGGTGGTCGATCTGACCGGCTTCGAGAAAGTCCATGCTCTTCTCGATCTCGTCGGCAATCTCGGAGACCGGGAGCGTGTCCACCCACGACGCCGACAGGATGATGCCTAGCGGGGTCCCGCCGACCAGACGAAGAATCCGCGACAAGGGTTCCAGGTCATCGACGTCCAGAGAGAAGAGAGCGTCGGCCCGCTTGGCGGCATCGATGAAGAGACGAACACCACTGGCCTCAAAGGCTTCTTCGGCGGTGTTCCAGACGATGGTCAACCCCGGGAGGTTGAAGATCGTCTCCCCGGAGATGCCCAGCTTCATCCGACTGGTGACCAGGATTCTCACCTCTGGCGCCGCTGTCAGTATCCGGGCGATGAGCGCTGCCCCTTCGCTGACGTGCTCGAAGTTGTCGAAGATCAGGAGTTGCCGTTCGTTGACGAGATTGGTCAAGAGCTGGGTCTCGAGGTCGTCGTTGCCGGCAAGGGCGATGCCGAGCGACTCCGCAGCCGTTTGGGCGATGTCCCGGTGTGAGTCGATGGGCGCAAGGTCGATGAAGAAGACCCCGTCGGGAAACTCCGATATCAGCTCAGCGGATGCCTGAATCGCCGAACGGGTCTTGCCTACCCCTCCAGGTGCCAGGACGGTGACGAGTCTGGCCGCCCTGATGAGCCGCTTTATCTCCTCGACCTCGGGACGGCCGATGAAATCGGTGAGTTGAATTGGGAGGTTGTTGCGAGTTACGTCCAGCGAGTTCAGGGGAGGGAAGGCGCGTTCGAGCCCGTCAATCGCCAGCTCGAAGACATGCTCGGGGCTGGTCAGGTCGCGAAGCCGATGCTGGCCGCGATCCACCACGGTCACCCCGTTCGGCAGGGAGTCCTTGACCAGCTCCCAAGTGCTGCCGGAGATGAGAGTCTGTCCGCCATGGGCGATCGCGCGTAGACGCGCCGCCCTGTTGACCGGTGTGCCGTAATACTGGCCGAGCTGTAGATCCACCGCGCCAGTGTGGATCGATGCCCGCACCTTGATGGGTCTCGGCGTGTCCCAGGAGATCTCAGCCAGTTGACTCTGGATGGCCGTTGCCGCGGCGATAGCGTCCGATGCCACGGAGAAGACGACAAAGTGGCTGTCACCTTCCCCCCGTGCTCCGATATGGACACCATTGTTCGATCGTGCCGCCTCCTCGATGACGCCGTCGTGAAAGCGGAGAGCCTGCGCCATCACGTCGGGGGCATCCTGCCAAAGACGTGTGCTTCCCTCGACGTCCGTGAACAGGAAGGTGACAACACCATGTGGCAGCTCGGGCACGGACGAGGAGGCTACTCATGCCAGGTCCCATCGGTCGCTTGAAGGTTTTCCCGTGCCTTCGACACGAACGGACAGCATGACAATGAAAGGTGTCCCCATCTTCGGTGGCTTCGAGATGTCGCCCAGGAACCGGAACCGCTGTTGCCCAGGAAACCGGAACCGCGTCCGCAAACTGTCCCCCACCAACCGGAGCCTCAACGTCCAGTATGAGGCCGGAGCCGCACACGAAGCCACACAGGGCAAATCGCGTCCTATCCGCGTCCAAGGCGTGTCAAGGGCGTTGTCGTCCGAATACCGACGACGGCGAAGCGCCCAGGCAATAGCGAGGCCTCCGTTGTGACAGTTCACGGGCTCGAACCGTCGACCTCTTCCTTGGTGAGGAAACAGGACGCTCAAATGGATGGTCGACGATCCCCATGAATGTCTGACGCGGACCAAATGCGGACCTTGGTGAATAGCTCAAAGCCTGCAACTGAGAAATCCCAGCAATCAAAGGGATTTCCGGTGGGCGTTGACGGGCTCGAACCGCCGACCTCTTCCTTGTAAGGGAAATACGGACAAGCCTCCTGCCAGGGCAAACGCCACAATCGTCAATGGTGACAGGCCTTTCGGTACTCAACGATGCTCACCATTGCGAATCATTTCGCAGCCTCGCGCGGAGCAAACGCGGACCAAGATCTGCGGTCCGAACGGGTGCGCAGGCTCCGATCCACAATGAGCGGCATCCTTCCCCAATGCGCCAGCGTCCGCGATTGACTCTCGGAGCTCGACGCGTATTCGGCATCGGGCCACCGGATGGCCCAACGCATACACGCCGGCCTAGATGGTCGCGAAGATGTGGACTGATGCCGCGGCGTTGTCCTCGGACACCCACCCTCCTCCATTCTGCGTGAGTGCGATTTGAGCACCGTCGACTTGCCGTTCGCCTGCCTCGCCCCTGAGTTGCCATATGACCTCACACACCTGGGCCAGTCCCGTCGCACCGATCGGGTGGCCTTTAGCCAGCAGACCCCCACTTGTGTTCACAGGGATCTTGCCCGACAAGGCAGTCGCGCCCTCTCGTATTAGGCGCACTCCTTCACCAGGCTCCGCGAAACCCATTGACTCGTAGAGCTCGATTTCCGCGGGTGCAGTCGCATCGTGCAATTCCAAACAGTCGATGTCATCAGGCCCGAGCCCGGCCTGTTCAAAGGCCCGTTGGGCGGCGAGAGGGACAGCTCGTGTTTCGCCGGCACTCGGCCAGCCGCCCGAAGTCACTTGAGAGGCGAGGATCCGGACCTTACGACGATGGTCCGGGTTCATTGCCAACCTCTCTTCTGCCACAACGACCGCAGCCGCGGCACCGTCAGAGATAGGAGAGCACATGAGCAAATGCAGCGGCGTCACCACGACTGGAGAATGGAGGATGTCTTCCACCGAGTAACTTCCCCCATACTGAGCACGAGGATTCAGTGACCCGTGGCGCTGGTTCTTGACAGCGACCGCTGCAAAGTCCTCGGGGGTGGCGTCCGTCGTGGCTAGGTATCTACGAGCCGCCCGGGCATAGAGATCCATGAAGTACGACACCTCGATCTCGTTGCGCGCCCGTTTCGCAGCAACGACCTCGACATCCCCGGCTCGGGAGATTGCCTCGTGACTCACCTTCTTGTCCGGATGAGTCATCTTCTCAGCGCCGACCGCAAGTGCCACATCGACGAGGCCGGACGCAACTGCCATGTAAGCCACAGCCAACGCCGTTGATGCTGAGGCGCACGCATTCTCAACGTTGAGGATGGGGATACTTCTCAAGCCGATTGGAGCAAGGCATACCTGTCCAGCAACCATCTCCTGGCCAGTGATCGCCCCACCAACAGCATTGGCGAAAGCCACGTACTCGACATCGTTGGTGTCGATTCCCGCATCTTTGAGGGCGTCACGAACAGCTACGGAAGTGAGCTGCTTGAGGTCCTGGCTTGGAAATTTTCCGAACGGCGTCATGCCAACACCCGCAACAACAACATCACGCAATCCACGCCTCCTCGTTCGCGCCCAACGACGATCGGGGCGCACTAGACAGCAACTTCATCAAAGTGATGGTAAAGGTCCACAATCGCAGGACGACCCCCAACGCTGCGTATCGTGTAACGGATGCCGCTTCCGAGAACAGTCGACCTTCGAGACACAGAGTGAGCATTGCTGAAGGCTCGTTGCTCTGGGAACCAAGCGACGACCGCCGATCCCGGGCGAACCTCACGCGTTTTGTCGACTGGCTCGCAAAGACGCACGGCGTACTCTTCAAGAACTACCAGGAGCTGTGGGATTGGTCGGTCGAGGATCTCGACGAGTTCTGGCGGTCTGTCGCGCTGTACTTCGGTGTTGCGAAATCACCCGAGTCTGTCGAGGTGGTTCTCGAGAGCAACGCCATGCCATTTGCGAAGTGGTTTCCGGATCTTCAGCTGAACTTCGCAGAGCTGGCCACAAACCGAGAGGATCTCGAGCCGGCCATCATCGCCAGGTCGGAGATACGGCCCGACATAAACATGAGTCGTCGCGAACTCGCAGAGAAGGTGCACAGAGCGGCCAATTGGCTCCAGTCGATTGGAGTTGAAGCAGGGGATCGCGTGGCTGCGATCCTGCCCAACATCCCGGAAACCGTGATCGCTTTCCTCGCCACTGCAAGCATTGGCGCTGTCTGGTCGTGCTGCTCCCCGGAGACCGGAGCCGCCGCGATAGCCAGCAGGTTCAAGCAGATCGAACCGAAGGTCCTGATAGCAGCTGACGGCTATCGATATCGCGGAGTCGACCACGACCGGCGCAAAGTGGTCGTGGAAGTCATCCAAACATTGCCGGGCCTGGATGCGTATGTTCACGTTCCATACATTGGATCTGACCCCCCCGAGACCAGCGCCGTCCTCAACACCAAATGGGGGGAATTAATGCACGCCTCCCCAGAGTCGGAGCCGGTACGGGTACCTTTCGATCATCCTCTATGGATTGTCTACTCATCGGGGACTACGGGCCCACCAAAGGCGCTGGTGCATGGACACGGAGGCATGTCTCTCGAACTGCTCAAGCTGCACTCTCTTCATGGTGACCTCGGCCCACGGGACCGATTCTTCTGGCACACGACGACCGGTTGGGCGATGTGGAATATCTTGATGGGAGGCCTGTTGGTGGGGGCTACGGTTGTGATTTTCGACGGCGATCCTATGTATCCGAATGCGGGAACACTTTGGCAACTCGCATCTGACACCGCTATCACATACTTCGGGGCGTCGGCTCCCTACTTCGAAGCACTGATGCACTCAGGATATGTCCCCCGACTCACTCAAGACCTCTCTGAGCTGCGGTCCGTGGGCTCAACCGGCTCGAGCCTGTCTCCGGAAGCATTCGCATGGATCTACGAGAACGTTCACAGCGATGTGATGGTTGCGTCGATCAGCGGGGGCACAGACGTGTGCACAGCATTCATAGCTTCCTGCCCATGGCACCCTGTGCTCGCAGGCGAGCTCCAGTGTCTCGCACTTGGGGCAAACATTGCTGCTCTCGATTCCACCGGCACCTCTGTGATTGATGAGGTCGGGGAACTGGTTCTCCTCGATCCCCTGCCTTCGATGCCCTTGTTCCTTTGGGGCGACACCGACGGCAACCTTTACAGGGAGACCTACCTCTCAGAGTCGGGCAACTACTGGCGACACGGCGACTGGCTAAAGGTCACAAGCCGGGGGTCCGCAGTCATATACGGGCGTTCCGATGCAACTCTGAATCGGGGAGGAATCCGTGTAGGCACGAGTGAGTTCTATCGCGTCGTGGAAGGGATCGAAGGCATCACCGATAGCCTCATCGTCGATACGGGTGGGCTTGGAAGACACAGCCGCATTCTGCTATTCGTTGTTCTGGCTGGAACGCAAGCCCTGACCGACGCAACTATCGAACACATCAAGAGCGAGTGCCGCGAGCATCTATCACCACGTCACGTCCCTGACTCGATCGTTCAGATAGATGAGGTGCCCCGCACCCATTCCGGGAAGAAACTCGAAGTACCGGTCAAGCGCATTCTCACCGGCACCGCGTTGAACGAAGCCGTCCAGCTTGATGCGGTGGCCAATCCGAGCTCCCTTGACTTCTTTCGCAATCACGCAGTCGAGGATTGGAGCGGCCCCGGTTAGCCAGGCTACCGCGGCCCACCTGGGAGCGGGAGCCGCGATGGCAACCGATGTCTCATCGGCGTCGGGCGTACACTCGGACAAGCATCTTGAAAGGGCTCTGGAGGACGACTCCGATGTGTCGGTAGTCCCGAGGTAGGAAGCATGGAATCGGGATTGTGAACACCGCTGATCAGCCATGAGCCTTGGGATGACACTCTCGGAAATCGACACGCCAGCTCTCGTGTTGGACCTGACTGCGCTCGAGCAGAACCTCGACTCCATGGCAGCCCACGCTCGGGCCGCTGGGATTGGTCTTCGCCCGCACGCCAAAGCCCACAAGTCGGCTTGGATTGCCACCCAGCAGATCAAGCGCGGCGCTGTCGGGATCTGTTGCCAGAAGGTCAGCGAGGCCGCCGCCTTCGCTGCGGAGGGCTTTGACTCCATCCTGATCGCGAACGAAGTGGTCGGTCCTCAGAAGATCCGGAGAATGGCGGAGCTCGCTTTGTCGGCTGACATCACCTTCTGTATGGACAACGACCGGGACCTCCGGGCCTACGACGATCTGGCGTCCGAATATGGAGTCAGGTTGGGAGTCTTGATCGATCTACAAGGAGGTTGGTATAGACCTGGCGTCGCGTCGACTGAGCGAGTCGTGGATTTGGCCAAGCAAGTGGATTCCTTTGACCATCTCCAACTCCGAGGGCTGCAGGCGTACAACGCGGCTGCTCAGCACATCACTGACTTCGACCTGAGGACGGCGTCCACCGTCGAGTTCTGTGAGCGCGTCATTGAGGCGGTTGCGGCCCTCAACCGAGCAGGGCTCGATAGGTCGGTAGTGTCAGGCGGTGGGACAGGAACTTACGACATCGACCCCCTCCACGGGCCATATAGCGAGATCCAACCCGGCTCCTACACCTTCATGGACGGTGGCTACCTCGAGAACAGGGACGCCCACGGACACCAGCGAACAGACTTCAACTTGTCCCTTTTCGTACTGGCGACAGTCATGAGCCGACCGTCTTCGGGGATCGCGATCATCGATTGCGGGACCAAGGGCATATCGATTGGCCACGGGATGCCTCAGGTATGTCTTATGTCGGGTACGAGGTCTGAATTCGAATTCGTCAGAGTGTCCGATGAACACGGCTCCATCGACCTCAAAGGACATGACCTGAACATTGGGGAGCGACTCTTGTTAGTGCCGCACAACGTCGATCCCACCGTCAATTTGTATGACGAGTACCTGGGAATGAGGAGCGGAGCGGTTGTGGAGGTGTTCCCCGTGACCGCCCGGGGGAAGGTGAGATGACGCCCCGCTTTGGTGGATGGAGGAGCGGGACGGTCAACCTCGTAGTGGACGAGGTAACCACTGCAAGCCATCAACAGTGGATGTCTTGGGACGGTATTCCAGGCCGATGACGCCGTCGTAAAACGTTCCGAGTAACTCGAAGAACTCGGGCAGGGGAAGGCTTCCAGTGCCCGGCTCGTGACGTCCCGGAACATCGGCGACTTGGACGTGACGAATATGGTCTCGCGATCGGTCGGCCTCCGACAGGATGTCGCCGCCCATCTTCCCGACGTGGTACGTGTCGAACTGGATTCCGACCGCGGGATGGTCCACCTTCTCCACGAGCTCTAGGACTGTCGCGATGGTCGGAAAGGCGTATCCCGGCACGTCGCTCCAGTTGATCGCCTCGACCAGAAGCGTCACCCCCGCAGCCTGGGCAGCCGGAGCACAGGCCCGGAGGTTCTCTGCCGCAGTCGAAAGAGCTGCGTCGCGTGAGCCGTTATCGGGCAGGACCCCACCAAGTACATTGAGCAGGTGGGTTCCCAGTATTCCCGCGGCCGCGATTGCTTCATGTATCGAAGTGCGACAGTCATCCTCGCGACCGGCGAGGGCAAGAAGACCGCGCTCTCCGTTCTCCCAATCACCCGGGAAAGGATCAAAGAGGGTCAATTCCAGTTCGCCGAGGTCGAGCCCTGCGCGCAGGCTGGCTGGGTCGAGGTCGTGGACAAACGTGCGCTCTACGCGCGTGAACCCGGCATGCGCAGCACTACTGAGCCGTTCAAAGGGGTCGTCTACCTCCGGCCAGAGAAACGACACGTTTGCCGAGAAGCGCAAACCTTCCATTCATCTGGTCCATCGACGCGAGGAGCGGGAGCCGTCACGGTTCTCACCGGGATCACCATTGACCCACATCATGTCGACGAGTATTGGCATCCTGCAGAAGAGTTGGAAGGCTTCCGGCGTGGATAGAAGTGTGATTGTGATCGGAGCTGGACGCATGGGCGTTCAGATCGGAATCGAGTATGCCATGGCGGGCTTTCTTGTACGACTCGTTGCAAGAGACGTGGCTTCTCTCGAAACCAGATTCAATCATGCCATCGAACAATGGGCCGAGCTGCTGCCTCTAGACAAGCCTGCTCTCAACCGATCGGTCGTACGCATTCAGCTTACGAACGGAGTCGAGCACCTCGACGAGGGGATCGAGGTCATCGTCGAGTCCCTTCCTGAGGACCTCGATATCAAAACGTCCGTGCTGAGACCGTTGGTCACCGCACACCCTGAAGCAGTGGTCGCCACCAACACTTCTTCGCTGGACATCGGCTTGCTCGGTGAGGCCATCGACGCTCCTACTCAGGTCATCGGCGTGCATTACCTGAATCCCCCATATCTCAACTCCCTGGTTGAAGTAATCCCTAGTGTTGCCACCAGTATCGACACCACTGAGCACATACTTCGCCTTGTGGAAGAGCTCGGAAAACAGCCCATTTTGATTCGCCGGGCTGTGCCGGGCTTCGCCTGGAACCGGCTTCAGTTCGCCCTTCTCAGGGAAGCCGTCCACCTAGTCGAGAGCGGGGTGGTGACTGCATCCGAGATCGACTTGATAATGCAGCTCGGTCTCGGCAGGCGCTGGCGGGCCGTGGGTCCCTTGAAGTCCGTCGTGTTGGGTGGTGTCGATACGTTCATGTCGGCCGCTCCCCGAATTCTGGAATCCCTCAGTGATCGTGATCACCTGGACGGACTGAGGGTGATAACCGAGCAAATGCACCTCGACGAGGTAGCAATTACTCGGGCCCGAGATAGTCTGCTCGCCGAGGACTTACCAGCCGGCCGCGTGGAGGAC
>JANMST010000352.1:0-3097 GCA_031389635.1 Acidimicrobiia bacterium
CAGGAACAAGGCTGGCCGGTTGGTTGGAAACCGCTGTCTGGTTGGGCACGGCTCCTGATTGTGGTCAGTGGCGCCACGGCGGCCTCGGTCGGAGCACTCTTCATGGGATTCGTGTTCCCGCAACTGCTCGATGAGGCGGCCCGGGCCGAGGCCGGCACCACTCCCAACAATGACTTTTCGGTTGGGACCTGCTTCAACGACAGCGCGCCGGGCTACCCGCACGTGGCCTGCGACGCTCCCCATGAGGCGGAGGTGTACGCCAAGCTCGTCTATCCCGACCAGGCCGTCTATCCCGGCCAGGAGGGTTTCGAATCCTGGGCTGAACCGCTCTGCTACGGCCGGTTTGAGCGCTACACCGGCGTCCGATACGAGGAATCCAGCCTTGATTTCGGTTATCTCTACCCGGGCAGTCAGGGTTGGGCCGCAGGCGACCATGAGGTGATCTGCTACCTGTTCGACCCGGCCGGGAAAGACCTGACAACGCCCGTGGACACTGGCTCCGGCACCGCCTGACCGCCCCCTCGAGCATTCAGAATTCGGCAAATCGGTCGATATGCACGTCTGATGTCACTCGCGGCGGATGCCGAGCCGTTCAGGTCGGTCAAATCACGCGTCACCGATTTTCTGCACTGGCTGCCGAAGGGCACCCGCTTGCCCGAGGCAAGTTGGACAGCCCGTCACCGGTTGTTAATCGCAATTTCGTGGCTCCAGGTTCCTTTCCTCGCCATCGTTGGCTGGAACACCAGTGTGAAGCGAAGCCACGGAGCCGCCGAGATCGGGTTGGTGATCCTCTTGCTTCTCCTCCAAGGGCTAAGCACCAGACGCGTCACCAAAGCGGTGATCGTAAGCCTGGCCCTGGTCACGTGTTCGGCCCTGCTGGTTCACTTCACCGCCGGACTCATCGAGTCGCATTTCCACTTCTTCGTGGTCCTGCCCCTCATCAGCCTTTATCGAGACTGGCGCCGTGGGTCTTGCCTATGTGCTTGTGCACCACACGATCGCCGGCGTGCTAAACCCGGGGTCCGTCTTCAACCACGCGGCCGCCATCGCACGACCTCTTCGATGGTCATTGATCCATGCTGCCTACGTCCTGATGCTCATGGCGGTCATCCTGGCCTACTGGCGTTTCTCGGAGAATCTCGAAGGGGCTCTGGCCCGCGAGGAGGGACTCCGCCTCCGCGCCGAGGATCAACAGCTCCGGCAGGAAACTGGACGTCTGGCGGCGCTCGTGCAGTCGAAGGACGAGTTCGTCGCCTCCGTCAGCCACGAGCTTCGAACACCGCTCTCAGCGGTCCTCGGGTTCGCCCAGATCCTGCGAGATGAGAGCCATTCACTGACGGCCGCGGAACGTCTGGAGCTCACCAACACCATTGCCAATGAGCCAACGACATCGCAGGGATCGTCGAAGACTTACTGGTATCGGCACGTTCGGAGATCGGTGCACTGCACGTTTCCAAGGTTCCGGTCGACCTCCGGGCGAATGTCGCCCAGGTGGTGGAGGTCATGTCGCCGACCTCGCAAGAATTCATCGAAATCGGCCTTCAGGCGCCCGACCTCAGAGCGGTCGGCGACCCGGTGCGGGTCCGCCAGATCATCCGAAATCTCCTGTCGAATGCAATTCGCTATGGCGGTGACAGGATCATGGTCGACATCGTCGCACTTGAAGGCAACGTGTTGCTGGCGGTGAGTGACAACGGTCCTGGCATCCCTTCCTCCGAGCAGGAGCGGATCTTCGAAGCCTACGCGATCGCTCACGATCCCGGATCGCAGCCATCTTCAGTGGGATTGGGACTGGCGGTAGCACGACGGCTGGCTCGCTTGATGGAAGGAAGCCTGACCTATGAGAGAACCGGCAACATCAGCGTCTTCGAGCTACACCTTCCGCTGGCCAAACCCCCGCCTGAGAGGAACGCGCACCCCTCGCTCGTCGGCGACCTCTTGGGCCCGGTCGTAGCCAGCATCGACGTGACGTAGGACACCCATCGCCGGATCGTTGGTGAGAACCCGCTCGAGCCGGAAAGCCCCTTCCGGGGTGCCGTCCGCCACCACCTGGGCACCGGCATGGATCGACTTCCCCATCCCCACCCCACCGCCGTGATGAACTGCCACCCAGGCCGCGCCCGAGGATGCGTTCACCAGTGCATTGAGGATCGGCCAGTCGGCCACCGCGTCCGAACCGTCTGCCATGGCCTCGGTCTCCCGGTATGGCGAGGCCACCGACCCCGAATCGAGATGGTCGCGGCCGATGACGATCGGTGCCTTGACCTTTCCGCTCGCCACCAGTTCGTTGAAGGCCAGCCCTGCCTGATGTCTTTCACCGTATCCAAGCCAGCAGATGCGGGCCGGCAGACCCTGGAACGGGACCCTGGTCCGGGCCAACTCCAACCAGCGGTGAAGTGGCTCGTTGTCCGGGAAGAGATCACCGACTGCCTGATCGGTTGCCGCGATGTCGGCCCGATCCCCTGACAGCGCCACCCATCGAAAGGGGCCCAGGCCCTCGCAGAACAAAGGGCGGATATAGGCGGGAACGAAACCGGGGTAGTCGAAGGCATCCCCGAAACCGCCCTTGACAGCTTCGCCCCGGAGGTTGTTGCCGTAGTCGAACACCTCTGCCCCGGCCTTCCTCATCTCGACCATCGAACGGCACTGCTCGGCCATGGCGCGCCTCGATTCGGAGATATACCTGGTCGGATCGGCTCTCCTGAGCTCGGCCGCTGCTTCCAGGGTGAACCCGTTGGGGACGTAGCCGTTGAGGGGGTCATGGGCCGATGTCTGGTCGGTGACGATGTCGACCTGGAACCCTCGTCGCAGGATCTCGGGGAACACGTCGGCGGCATTGCCCACCACTCCGATGGAAATAGCCCGCTTCTCGCGCCGGGCCCGATCCGCCCGATCGAGGGCGTCGTCGAGGTCGGAAGCCGCTTCATCCAGGTAGCCGATCTCGAGGCGGCGCTGGAGACGAACCGGATCGATTTCGACGACTAGGGCGGTGCCCTTGTTCATGGTGACAGCAAGCGGCTGCGCCCCTCCCATGCCCCCCAGGCCGGCGGTCAAGGTGAGTGTCCCGGCCAGCGATCCTCCATATCGGAGATCGGCC
>JANMST010000359.1:0-2940 GCA_031389635.1 Acidimicrobiia bacterium
TCAAGGAAGCGCTTCACCTCTTCCTCTTTCCCCGGCTTCGCCTCCAGCGGAACGAATAGCCCAACAGTCACCATTGCCCGTCTCCTTTCCATAGACCCCGATTCGGGGGGGACCGGTACCGGGACCTTAGACTGAGCGCAGGGGCCCGTGGAGGCGGGCGACGATCACAAGAAGAGAACACGCAAGTACGCCGACGTACGCGCTAGCGCGGGCCGAGTCGTGGTCGGCTGCCAGAGCTTTAGGCAAGACGGAGCACGGAGC
This sequence comes from Acidimicrobiia bacterium, assembly GCA_031389635.1. Taxonomy (GTDB): domain Bacteria; phylum Actinomycetota; class Acidimicrobiia; order Spongiisociales; family ZC4RG35; genus DATEEG01. The sequence goes on from JANMST010000359.1 coordinate 262, forward strand.
CTCAGGATCTTGACGGGAGTTCGGAGGTGTATGGATCCGCGAGACTCAAAGGCGGCGCGATCAGCAAGACCGAAATAACACCGAACCGCTCCGACACGATCCGCCCGCTTGCCCTGAACTCCAAAGGTGTCAAACCAACACTCGCATCCAACATTCGCTTTCCCGGCTCGCAACGCTGACCATACATCGACGAAGATGTCCGGCGGCGGTACCTCCGACCCGACCGACCGGCCAGACCACTCGGCCGTCCTCGCCGGGCACACTTGCGTGAAGTATCGTCGGTCGCCCAGACGAGGCGAAGGCGGATCAATGGAGACGACACCGCGAGGCGCACTGGCCGGCATCGGGAACACCCCGCTCGTCGAGCTGGTCCGAGTAGTCCCCCCCGGGTCGGCACGCGTCATGGCCAAGCTGGAATGGGCCAACCCGACCGGGAGCATGAAAGACCGGATGGCCCGCGCAGCCATCGAAGGCGCGGCCGGCGACGGGCGGCTCCGTCCCGGCGACACCGTCGTCGAGTACACCGCCGGCACCACCGGCATCTCGCTGGCCTTCGTGTGCGCGGCGCTCGGATACCGGCTCCACATCGTGTTCTCCGACGCCTTCAGCGTCGAGAAGCGCCGCACGATGCGGGCCTTCGGAGCCGTGATCGAAGACGTCCCCAGCGACGCCGGCCGAATCACCGAGACCCTCATCAAGAGCATGATCGCCCGAGCCGGAGAGGTCGCGGCCCAACCCGGCCGTTGGTGGTGCGACCAGCTCAACAACCACGACGCGATCCTCGGCTACCTGCCTCTCGGCGAGGAGATCTGGACCCAGACCGCCGGTCGGATCGACGCCTTCGTGCACGCCGTCGGTACCGCCCACTCGATCCACGGCGCCGCCCGCGCCCTACGCGCCCATGGTGCTGCTCTCCATGTGACCGCCGTGGAACCGGCCGAGTCCGCCGTCCTGTCGGGCGGTCCGACCGGCTCGCACAAGATCGAGGGGATCGGCATCGGGTTCATGCCACCGCTGTGGGAACCGGACCAAGTCGACGAGATCCAGACGGTGACCACCGACGAGGCGATCGCTATGGCCCGACGCCTCGCACGGGAAGAAGGGCTCTTCGCCGGGGTGTCCTCGGGCGCCAACATCGTCGCCTCCCTCCGCGTCGCCGAACGCCTCGGCCCCGACGCCACAGTCGTCACGATTCTCTGTGACTCGGGGCTGCGCTACCTGTCCACCGACCTGTACCGCGAGACCTAACCCGGGCACGGCCCGGGCAACGCCGATAGCCGACGGACATCACCTGCACGATCACTCGCAGCGTGGTGCGTGTCGCCAGGACCACCGTTGCTTTTTCGCACCCCTCCAATTTCAATGTCACCCACCCTGTCAGCCAATGACCGAGGCCCTGTCAGCCCGGGAGACGGGAGGGCATAATGCGTTATCGAGTGGTCCTCGACGCTCGTCTGCAGATATAGTTTCGTTGGACCAATCTTTTCAGCCCTCCGGGTGGGTCAGGGGGGTCGTCTCCGTTCTTCAGATATTGCAGTCCCTCTCGTGGGCTTCATGTCACGCTCCCTCGATTCCCGGTTCGAGCCGCTGCTCTGCTTGGCGGGGGCGGTGCGCACGAGCCGCTCGAGCCGCTCCGTCTCTGTGCTCAGCACTTACATCCCGTCCTCGCAGCCAACGGCCACGCCAACCGCACCCTTCAGCTCAGGGGCGAAGCTGCCAATTTCGACCCGTGGTATCGCCGTTTGCGGGGGAGTACGCCGAAGCGCCCGTGCCGGGCTTGGAGAGGCTTCGGAGAGAGCCGGCTCTCGATAGCCTCCGTCGTTGGGACTACTCGACCGCCGGCTGACGGGCGACCAGGGACTCCCGGTCTCGGCGGACCATCGAGCCCACCACCAGCCCGGCCGAGAACAGCACCAGGTTCTTGATGACGAACTCGCCCTCCACGGTCAGCTTCAGCGGGTTCCCGTCCTGGAAGGCAATGTCGGGAAGCAGGATCAGCACGAGGAAGGTCCCTGCCATCTGAGCGAGGAACACCGCCAGGATGATCCGCATCGCCCGGCGGAGGATCAGGCCGGCGCCGACCAGCATCTCCACCACTCCGAGAGAGACGACGAACCAGTCCGGGTCGACCCAGTACACCGTCGCTGCCACCAGGTCGGTGACGGGGGTAACCCCGAACACCTTCAAACCCCCGAACCACAAGAAGACGATCCCGAGAGAGAGCCGCAACAGCGGAACACTCCAACGCTCCAGCGCCGCCACCACCATCCGATCGAAACGGTCGAAGAGATCTCTCATGAGCCAGTCCCAGGCTAAAGGCCTTGGGAGTTACCGCGGCCGCTCGAGAGCGTCCGAGCTCAACTTCGTGTTGGGATCCGCAACTCGGAGCCGTTCGTCTTCGTGACCCATGGGCATTTGTACGTTGACCCGAAAACTCCGCGGTTCCGTAAAGGCCTTCCTCGCTTGCATCCGGCCAAGCTCCTTCGCCGAGATCCGGCCAGCATCCGAGGATCTGGCTTGAAGACACCTGGAAAGCGCCGACCCCCCAAGCGTAAGTTCGAGTCCGCCACTGTCGCCGGCGTCCATCGGTATACACCCCCGCGAAGCGGAATCAAGGCTAAGCACGTGCCTGTGTTCCGTGAACAGCCGCGATAAGGGCGTGGCCGCTTGCTTACGTCA
>JANMST010000369.1:0-4049 GCA_031389635.1 Acidimicrobiia bacterium
ACCACCAGAGGAGACAGCTACCGGCTCACCCACCGCACAACCGGAGGAGGTGACATCAAGACCTAAACGCGAGGACTCTGGTTGGCCACCAGCGAGGACCGCCGATGGCCACCAGCGAAGACATCAGCTTGGCCGTTGACAATCGGCATGGGCCTCCGTGGTCTTCGACAGACTCCCACCGACCAGCCCGACTAGCTTCACAGAAGCTTCACATCGGGGGTCGCCTGAGCTTGATGGAGGTGTGCTTCGATGGTGTTGATCACGTAAGGAGGTCAACCATGATGTGGTATGGAGCAGGTGGCTGGTGGATGGCGCTGTGGATGCTTCTCTTTTTGGCAGGCGTCGTCCTGTTGGTGGTGTGGGCGGTGCGTGCCGCCTCCGACGGCGGTCGGTCTCGTGGCGACGGGACCCGCAGCCGGGCGCTTGAGATCCTCGAAGAGCGTTTCGCTCGTGGTGAGATCGACCGGGAGGAGTTCGAGCTGCGGCGCTCGGCGCTAGGGGGGCGGTAGCGGTGAGGGATAGACGCTTGCTGTTGGCCGGGCTGGGGCTGGTCACCGTGGGGCTGATGGGGATGTCTCTTCAGGCTCCGGCCGGAGGATGGGAAGGATGGGGCGGGATGCACGCCCCGATGATGGGTTGGTGGGGTGGCGGTAGCAGCAGCCAGGAGGCGGCTCCCATCCCCGGTGCTCTCACGGTGGAGGTCGAGGCGACGGAGTTCGTCTTCGAGCCGAACCGGGTTGTGACGGGTGCCGGCGTGGTGGTCAATATCACCCTGGTCAACCGTGGCAGCGTCCTCCATGACCTCACCATCCCTACGCTGGGTGTTCATCTGGTGGCTGGTCCGGGGGAGACGACGGCTGCGGGGTTGAGTGGCCTCATCCGGGGGGAGTATCCGATTCTGTGCACTGTCCCCGGACATGCCGAGGCGGGTATGGAAGGGGTGCTGGTCGTCGAGGGTTCCTGACCTCCTCTGGCTGGACGGGGCGACGGCCCGGGGGATGCGTTCCTTGGCGGCTGGTCGCCGTCATCGGTTTTGAGGTTCTTTGGCGGTCTGCCGACGAGTAGGACGCGGAGGTGTTGAATCCTTTGTGTGAGGTGTCTGATCGGTCACCTGGACCTGGTAGGACTTGGAGAGAGCAATGCCGCACAGACTTGTATTGGAGTGGCGCCATTCGTAGACTAATCAAAAACTCGTTTGATTAGAAGAGTAGTGCCAACCTCGTCTCGGCGATTCAAAGACACGGTTTACGAGCAGTTCGCTCGGGTGGGTAAGGCGGTGGCGAGCCCCCGTCGTCTTGAGCTGCTCGACCTGTTATGTCAGGGACCGCGTACGGTCGACGAGCTTGCCAAACAGGCGGGGCAGAGTCTCCCCAATACGTCCCATCACCTTCAAGTTCTACGCGCGGCGCGGCTGGTCGAGGCGGAACGGGAAGGCCTGTTCGTGACCTATCGACTGGCGGACGAGAAGGTCTGCGCCTTCTTCAGTGCGCTGCGCGGACTGGCCGAATCGCGGCTGGCAGAGGTGGAGCTTGTCAGACGGGAGTACCTCGAATCGAGGGGAGCGATGGAACCGATCCCGCGAGCCGAGTTGCTCGACCGGGTATCGCGCGGTGAGGTGACGGTCCTCGATGTGCGCCCCCATGACGAATACGCAGCGGGGCACATTCCTGGCGCATTGTCGGTGCCGCTGGATCGATTGGGTTCGTTCCTCGATCAGCTACCAAGAGATCGCGAGGTGGTGGCGTATTGCCGCGGCCCCTATTGCGTTCTCGCCCTTGACGCCGTTGACATGCTCTCCGGTCACGGGTTCAGCGCCACCCGGCTGGAAGACAGCGTTGCCGACTGGCAAGCGGCTGGTTTCGAGATCGAGATCGGGGCCCGCTGATGGCCGAGCAGACGCTGACGAGGACGCTGGTCATCCTCAACGACGGCCCCTATGGAACCGAGCGGAGCTACAACGGCCTACGGCTTGCATGTTCGCTGGCCAAACGGGATGCCGAGCGGGTCGATGTGTTTCTCGTTGGCGATGCCGCGGTGTGCGCCAAGGCCGGTCAGAAGGTGCCGCAGGGTTACTACAACCTCGAGATCATGCTTCGCTCGGTGACTCGGCGTGGAGGCATGGTTGGCGTGTGCGGTACCTGCCTGGATGCGCGCGGGATCGCCGATGACGAGTTGGCCGAGGGGTGTCGTCGCAGCACGATGGATGAATTGACCGACTGGACCCAGCAAGCCGACCAGGTCCTGGTGTTCTGAGGCAACGATGCAAGCCAAAGCAAACGTGCTGGTGTTAGGTGGCGGGGTAGGCGGTGTGACGGCTGCGACGTCGCTACGAAAGAAGCTAGCCGAACAGCATCGCGTGGTCATCGTTGATCGGGAACGCAATCATCTGTTCGCTCCCTCGTTGCTGTGGCTCATGACGGGGCAACGGACTTCCCGCAAAATATCGCGGCCGCTCGACCACCTCGCCAGGAAAGGCATTGAGGTCATCCATGGCGACATCGCCCGGATCGACCCCGAGACCCGCCGGATACGTGTAGTCGAGCAGCTCTTGAGCGACGACCCGATCTTGCGGCGGATTGGTGGCGTCGTCCAGGATCTGGAGGCTGACCACATCGTTGTATCACTCGGCGCCCAACTGGCTCCGGAGATCATCTCGGGCCTGTCTGAAGCCGGACACAACTTTTACTCGCTGGCGGGAGCGGAGAGCTTCCGCGACGCCCTGGCGAGTTTCAACGGAGGGCGCATCGTGGTACTGACGGCGGCACCGGCCTACAAGTGCCCGGCCGCCCCCTATGAAGCCGCCATGCTCATAGACGACTACTGCCGAAGACGCGGTATCGGCGGCAACACCATGATCGACCTGTATGCCGCCGAGCCCGGACCGATGGGTGTCACCGGTCCCGAGGTGTCGGCCCAGGTGCGCCAGATGGTCGAAGAAAAGGGAATCGGCTACCACCCGGAGCATCAGGTAACCCGCGTCGACGGGACAGCAAAGCGCATAACCTTCGCCAACGGGGCGACGACCAACTTCGACCTCCTTGCCTATGTCCCGCCCCACCGGGCACCGCGGGTGGTTGGCGACTCGGGTCTGGTAGATGACTCCGGCTGGGTTCCGGTCGACCGCCACACGCTGGAGACCCGATTCCCCGGGGTGTATGCCATCGGCGATGTGACCGGGATCCCCCTCATGATGGGAAAGCCTCTTCCCAAGGCGGGAGTGTTCGCCGAACGCCAGGCCGAAGTCGTCGCTCACAACATCGCCCGTTCGATCACCGGTAAGGGCGAACCGGCATCGTTCAACGGGCACGGCGAGTGCTTCATCGAGACCGGCGGGGGCAAGGCAGGATTCGGTGCGGGCGACTTTTACGCAGAGCCCGTCCCCGAGATCGCCCTCCACCGCCCGTCCCGTCGCTGGCACGCCGGCAAACTCCTTTTCGAAAAGAACTGGCTTCGACGTATCTGAGCCCCGGGCGAGCCGAGGTGACGGCACACCGAAGATCCACTTTTCCCGACTGACCGGAAAGATGGGCGCTCCTCCCGAGGGTGATGACCTGGCGGGGTCCGATCGCGTGGGTGGAGGCGGCCGCGGCGGCACCGCAGAAACCCGCCCATCGCCATTGCCACCAGGGTGAGACCCGTGCGGAAGACGCTGTACCCGAGCATTGTCTGGAGGTACAGCGGCAAAACGAACACCAGGCCGAACTCGCCGAGTCCGACGATGGTGGCGATCTTGTCCCCGACACGGAAGCTGGCAGCCCGGAACAGGGTGAGGTCGAACAGCACCGAGCGTCCCCCGCCCCTGCCACCGGTGCTCGATCGCCACGAAGCCGGTCAGCCCTATCACTCCGCCGCCGAGGGCCAAGGGACCCGGGGAGACGGCGAAGGGCCATTCCCAAGTGCCTAGCGCGAGGGTGCGAGTCAGGCCGAACCAACGACGGCGGGCGCTTTCGATCAAACCAAGGGTGAGCCCTCCCAGCCCTACCGATATGACAAGGAAGCCCGGGTGGGCGAAAGCTCCCCGGGGTCGGGGTCGGGGTCGGGGTCGGGGT
>JANMST010000388.1:0-3865 GCA_031389635.1 Acidimicrobiia bacterium
CCTCAGCAATGCGATCGAGGTCGAGACCCCCTTCACCGTCAACTACAACTCGAAGGGTCAGTGCCCGCCCACGACCAACCAGCTCGAGATCGTCCAACTCGAGCTTCTCGGCCGCCAGATAAGGCTCGACCACCTTCCAGATGTGTTCTTCCGTAGCCATTTCCAAGAGTTTCAAATTCCCTATTTCCGTAGAAAACGTATTCCGGCAACAAACATGACAAGAGAGAGGTGGGCAGGGCGCCCACCTCTCCAGAAAGCGTCCTTAACTTTCGGCCTCGGATTATAACCGGCGGTCGCTCATCCGTGAGATGACTGGAAGTCGGTCATAAACGCGGCCAGGAACTCGACCGACGCCGTCGGCAAGGCGTAGTAGAGACTGGCCCGCAGGCCACCGACGCTCCGGTGCCCCTTGAGACCCACCATCCCTGCTTCCTCCGAAGCCGCCAGGAACTCCTTCTCGAGACCCTCCTCGGGGAGCCGGAAGACGATGTTCATGTGCGACCGGACGACCGGGTCGACCGGATTTCGATAGAAGCCGTCGCTCTCGTCGATGACCCGGTACAAGATCGCGGCCTTTTCGTCGGCCGCCTTCTCGACCGCACGGATGCCGCCACCATCCTTCATCCGGCCAAGGACCTTTCCCATGATGTAGATCGAGAACATGGGCGGTGTGTGCCCCAAGGAACGAGTCTCAGCGTGCCAGGAATAACGGAGGAACGAACCCAGGTCCTTGCGACCGCTCTCGAGGGCCGACTTGCGGACATAGACCACCGACATCCCGGCCGGTGCCAGGTTCTTCTGCACTCCCCCGTAGACCAGGTCGAACAGGCGCCAATCGATGGGCCTCGCCAGGTAGTCGCTCGACATATCAGCCACGAGTGGGACCCCCAACTCGGGAATGTCGACCATTCGGATTCCCCCGATGGTCTCGTTGGTGGTGACATGCAGGTAGCGGGTCTCGGGACGGACTTCGATCTCGGCGGAACGGGGCATTCGCGTGTACGAGTCCGCCTTGCCGTCCCATGCGCTGTAGACATCTCCGTGAGGCCCTGCGTCCTCGAGCGCTCGCTTGCCCCACGAACCGGACACGACGTAACCGGCCTCTTGCTCCGGAGCCAGGAGGTTCATCGCAACCATCGCGAACTGAAGAGTGGCGCCTCCTTGCACGAAGAGGACCTCGAACTCATCGGGAGCTTCGGCAACTTCACGAGCCAGTCCCAGGGCGGCATCGTGCACGGCCTCGTATTCGGGTGAGCGGTGGGACAATTCGATCAGGGACATCCCGGTCCCGTCAAAGTCGACGAATTCTGCCTGCACCTCTTCGAGCACCTCCAGGGGGAGGGTGCACGGTCCTGCTCCGAAGTTGTGGGCTCGCATTGCCAAAACCATAGACGCCAGACGACAGACGACAGACGACAGACGACAGTAGCTTTCAGTAGGTGGATCCCACAAAGCAGATCGTGGTGACTCGAGTCCGGGCCAGTCGGACGGAGGAGGTCTTGGACCATGTTGTCATCGAGGCACCGATGGAAATCCGGCTCGGGAAGGTTCCCCTGGCAGTGCTGATGCGCACTCCCGGCAATGAGGAGGACCTGATCCTCGGTTTCGCCATCACTGAGGGGATCGTTATCGGGCCCTCGGAAGTAGCCGGGGTCAGAGGCGAAGGGGACGGTGATCGCTTCAGCCTGCTCCTGGCAGACGGCGTGGTCATCGACCCTGAGCAGTTCCGGCGGAACACCTATACGACGTCAAGTTGCGGCGTGTGCGGCAAGGCGTCGATCGATGCGGTGCGGATCGCTTCGCCTCCGCTAGGCAAGGGACCGATGGCCTCGATCGACTTGGTCCTTTCGCTCCCAGACCGACTAGAGGCGGCTCAACCTGCCTTCGCTGCCACCGGCGGACTCCACGCCGCGGCGATCTTCGACCCCGAAGGTGTCCTTTTGGCTACTGCAGAAGACGTCGGCCGTCACAACGCCACCGACAAAGCCATCGGTTCCCTCGCCCGGTCCCGCTGGCCTTTGGGCGATGTCATCCTCATGGTCTCCGGGCGAATCTCATTCGAGATCACGCAGAAGGCGGCAGTCGCCGGCATCTCGATGGTCGCCGGCATCTCGGCGGCTTCCTCGCTCGCGGTCGAACTCGCCGGCGACCTCGGCATGACCCTGATCGGATTCGTTCGGGGGAGTGGACTTGTGGTCTATGCCGGTGAGTCCCGGCTTTCTTAGCCCTTCTTCTTCACTCCCGAACCGACGACCATTGCGGCTCCGACCACCGTCATTCCCGCTGCCACCTGGCCCACCAACTCCGTGAGCGGATTGCCCCGGATGAAGACGTAGGCATCACCCGAACACGAGTCGGTCCCGTCGATGCTCCCAAACACCCGGTAGATCCCGCGGAGCGATCCCAGGAGTTGAGCGTTGGGGACACCCTTCGCCTCCGCTTCATCGATGAGCTCAGCAATCGACCGATCCCCCTCCGAGCTTTGGGTCCCGGCGGTGTTGGGATCGCCGCCGCGAGCAACCGGGATCCCGAACCCACCGATATCGACGTTGATAACCCAGGTGTGATCCATGATCGGTCCTGGCGACGTGGCAACCCAGGAGATCGATCCTTCAGGGTCGACGTCGAACGGGTTGCCCCTGGTGGCATCGGTCATGGTGGTTTGGTCGAGGTCGGAGGTGGCGTTGACGGTGCACCCTCCCTCGAGTGATTGGGCGCTGGCCGACACGGCCAACCCCATCAAGACGATCAGGCCGATCACAACGATGGTCCGTCGCATCAGCGACTCCCGCCAAATGGAGCCGAGCGGGCCAGAACCAACCCCAGAACGATGCAGAGAACCGGCAATCCGAACAGAAGAAGGGCATCGAGTGGCCAAAGTCCAAATTGTTGGATCAGGATCGCTCCACCGAGACCAAGCAACAAACCGCCAAGGACACCCAGCACGGGTCTTCCGCGCTGCATACGAGCACCTCCGGTTGACGGCAACTTACTCGGTGGGTCCGCTCCGGAGAGGCATTATCAGATTGATGACGCGATCGGCGACCTCGGCGATCGGCACGTCTTCGGTGGCGAGGCCGGCCCGCCTGGTTAGCTCGACGTTGCCTGCGGCCACCCCCTTGGGCCCGACCGTGATCCGGTAGGGGAATCCGATCAATTCGGCATCTGCAAACTTCACACCTGGTCGCTCGCTGCGATCGTCGAGCACGACGTCGACGCCCGCCCTTCGCAAAGTTTCATAGAGCGAGGTTCCGGCGGTGAGTGTTGCCTCGTCGTCAACACGAAGGACTGTGACAACCACCTCATAGGGTGCGACCGCGACCGGCCAGACGATGCCTTTGTCGTCGTGGCAGGCTTCGACCACCGAGGCGATCGACCGCTCCAATCCGATGCCGTAAGAACCCATCACGATCGGGTGAGACTCGCCGGCTTCGTCCTGAACGAGGGCCCCGATCGCCTCCGAGTACCGGGTACCGAGTTTGAAGATGTGCCCGACCTCGATGCCTTTCCACAAAGTGAGTGCGGTCCCGCACTGTTGGCAAGGCTCCCCTTCTCGAACGGTTCGCAACGATGCCCACTTCGAGACCTTCAGATCTCGTTCGACGTCGACGCCGCGCAGGTGCCAATCGTCACGGTTGGCTCCTGTGACCATGTTCTTTCGACCGCGCAACTCCTCGTCGACGATGATCGGAATGTCGGCCACTCCGACCGCGCCGAGGCTTCCAGGTCGAGCTCCAAGCGCTGCTTTGATCTCATCGGCTTGGGCGACCTTGACGTTGATTGCGCCCGTGGCGTCCGTCAATTTTTGCTCGAGCAATTCGTGATCCCCTCGAACCACCGCCAGCGTTATCTGACCGTCGAGCAT
>JANMST010000441.1:0-8629 GCA_031389635.1 Acidimicrobiia bacterium
CCGAGCACGGCTGGCGCCTGTTGCCCCACTATCGATTCGAGTCGGATACAGCTCTCTGGCGTCATCGGCTCGGGCTTCCTCGAGAGCCCCTGACCCTGTTCGACATCGACTACACCAGCGGTGCTCTCACCCACCCCGTCGAGCGCCTGCAAGATCCGGATCACTCGTACGCGAGCTATCTCGAGGACGCTCACCGACTCTTCGCGACAAGTGCTGCGATCGCCGACACGGTCGAGGACCTCCTCGAGAAGGATGCCGAGGCACTCCGATGGTTCCCCCTACCCAATGAGGTTCTGGCCAACGAGGTGCTGGCGAACGAGGTGCTGGCCAACGAGGTGTTGGCGTGAGCGGGATGGTCCATCAGGTGTCGGTTTCGGCCGGCGGCGTTCCCAAGCTCCCCATAGAAAGCGGCTACGTCGGTCCGCTGGGCCTGCTCGATGACGGCCACGCCGAGTCGTTCCACGGCGGTGCCGACAAGGCGCTATGCCTTTACTCCCTGGAAGTCATCGAAGGCATCTCCGGCGAGAGCCACTCGCTGGCGCCGAGCGCGGCCGGTGAGAACGTGACAGTTCGGGGAATCGACTGGAACGACGTAGTCCCCGGCACGAGGTGGTTCATCGGTGACGAGGTGGTTCATCGGTGACGAGGTGGAGGTCGAAGTCACCCACTTCACGCCGCCGTGCAACAAGAACTCCCGATGGTTCGCCGATGGTGACTTCTCGAGAATCAACCAGCAGCTACACCCGGGACAATCCCGCGTGTACGCCCGGGTGTTGACCGAGGGTGTCATCAGGCCGGGCGATCAGTTCACGCCGGCCGGCTAACCACCGCGCCGCAGGAACGTCAGCATCCGCTCCCAGACCAGGTTCGAGGCTGACTCGTCGTAGTCGGCTCCCTCTTCGAAGAACCCGTGAGAAGTCCCCGGGTAGGTATAGACCTCGACCTTAAGGGCTTCGAGGCGCATCGTCGCCTCCATGAAGATGGCATCGTCCTCCGGGAGCCAACGATCCTTCTCTGCCAAATGGATCTGATAGGCAGCGCGGGACGCCGCGAAGTCCAAGCTCTGGGCCCCGTAAATCGAAACCCCGCCGGTGATGAGGTCGGGAAGTCGCACCGATGCCCACAAGCCCAGGGACCCTCCCATACCGAGGCCGACCACCTGAATGGTTCTGCTCTGTCTGCCGAGCACTCCCGCTCCGGAGAGCGTGGCCGAGGCGAGGTAGTTGGGATCGGCCGCCTGCAAAGTTGCTTCCGCTTCGGCCTGATCGGCGGGGAGGGCTTCGGCCATCAAGTCAGGCGCGAGTACGGTGAAACCTTCATCGGAGAGGCGGTCAGCCAGTCTCCTGGTGGAGGAGTTGAGCCCGAACCAGGAGTGCAGCAGGAGCACACCGGGACCGGGTGCCTTTGGTGAGATGAAGTAGGCCAGGCCCGACACAGGTTCATTCTGGCGCACGTGAGATCGAAGGTTTGATGGTTGCCACACGGACGCGTGGGATTTGGCTGACGGTGGTTGCGTCGGTCCTCTTCGGCGTCAACGGTTCCGTCGCGGCCGACCTGCTCGAGTCGATGCCGGCCGGCAACACTGCCCAAATACGTTCGGTCCTGGCCGCTCTGGTGTTGGGTGCCCTGGCATATCGACGAGGAGCCACCAGGCACGGAGGCCGGCTGCTCGGCCTCGCCGGTCTTGGAGTCGTGCTGGCGACGGTGACCGTTTCGTTCTTCATCGCCATCGACCGGTTGGGTGTCGGCCCCGGTGTGACGATCCAGTTCACGGGACCGATCCTGGTCCTAGCTTGGCTCCGCCTGGTACGTCGCCAGGTCGTGCCCGCTTCCGCCTGGGCAGCAGCCCTTGTGGCATTGGCCGGCGTTGCATTGGTGAGCAGGCTCTGGGACGCCGGTGCCCTTGATCCCGCGGGATTGGCTGCCGCCGCGGTGGCCTCGATCATGTTCGCTGCTTACTTATTGGGGTCCGGCTACCTCGGACGCTTCCTGCCGACCCTGTCGGTGGCGGCCTATGGATTCGCTTTCTCTGCCCTGTGCCTCCTTGTGGTGTTCCCGGTGAGGCTGCCTCCAACCGATACCAAGGTGCTCCTGGAACTCGGCTGGCTGGTGATCCTCGGGACCGTGGTGCCGTTCTTGCTGGAAGTCGGCGCGTTGAAATTGACCGACGCCGGAACCGTCGGCGTTGTGGCCACGCTGGAACCGGTCGTTGCCGCCGCCACTGCCTGGATATGGCTGGGGCAACAATTGACGTTCTGGCAGGTTGTCGGTGGCGTGATAGTGGTGGTTGCGATAGCCGTGGTCCAATACTTCACCGGCGGCGAAGGAGAACCAACCCCGATCGGGTAGGTACGCGAAGTCGGGAGTGAGGGGCCTCGGGTGAGAGGGCATCAAGCCTCAAGCCTCAAGCGGACTCTCCGTTTCTGGCTTGAGGCTTGCGGCTTGGGGCTTGCGCCTGCGAAGCCCCGCCTACGTCCGTCCTTACACTCCACGGCCATGTCCTCTTCCGTGGCGCCTTTCCGGTTTGTTCACTTTCGAGCTTTGTGGGGGGCGTCACTCTTCTCCAACCTCGGCACTTTCCTGCACGCATCGGCCGGGGCTTGGCTGATGCTGGAACTGACCGGTTCGGCCACCTGGGTCGGCCTTATGAGCGCCTCAACCACTCTTCCCTTTCTGGGCCTGGCGCTCGTCGCCGGCGCTGTCGCCGACATGGTCGATCGCACCAAGGTGCTTCTCATCTCGCAGATCGTCATGGGCATCGCAGCCGCGGCGATGGCAGTCATCACCTACCTCGGCGAGGCGACTCCGGAGCGGCTGATCGCCCTGGGTTTGCTAATCGGCCTCGGGGCCGCCTTCAACCTGCCGGCCTGGCAGGCTTTGGTGCCGGACCTGGTTCCGCGGGAAATGGTGGCGAGCGCGGTGTCCCTCAACTCGGTGGCCTTCAACGTGGCCCGGGCCATCGGACCTGCCCTCGGGGGATTGCTGGTGGCAACGGTTGGAGCCGAAGCCGGATTCGCTCTCAACGCGCTTTCGTTCCTTTCGGTGATCGTCGTGCTGGTGGTGTTGCGTCGCGGCAAGCAGACACCGCCGGTCAACGAACCGACAGCATTGACGACTGCCATCGCCCTGGGCCTGCGCTTCGCCCGCTACACCAAGACCTTCCGGCGAGTGCTCCTATTCGGAGCGGCATTCGCTCTCACTTCGGCCGTAGTGCCAACGGTTCTGCCAAGCCACACCGCCGAACTTGGTGGCGGCTCCCTGGCCTATGGCCTGCTCCTCGGCACGATGGGCTTCGGAGCGATCGCTGCAGCATTCACCCGTCGCCGGGTTGTGGAACGACTGGGTCGGAATGCAGTGGCAGTCACGATGTCTGGCTACGGCGTGTCCGGGGTGGCCGTGGGCCTGGCCCCGTCCGTCATCGCAGCAGTCCCATTCTTGTTTTCGGCGGGAGCCTGCCTGGTGTGGACAGCCGTCACCCTCAACTCGACAGCGCAGCTTCTGAGCCCGCCATGGGTGCGGGGTCGGACTATGAGTCTGTGGTCCTTGGCGTTCGCCGGTGTTTCACCACTTGGCGCGATCCTGGCAGGCGCGGTGGCCGATGCCCTCACGACGAGTACGGCGTATGTTGGGCTGTCCACCCTCGGAGTCGGACTCGGCTTGGCCGCCACCCGTTCAGGGATTCCGACCCTGAATGAAGTGTCGCCACCCGAGTTCACTGCTGGCGGACGACAACCGCAGCACGTCGACACCCTCGACAGCGGTCCGGTGATGATCATCAACAGCTTTCAGGTTCAGCACGACGACCTGGGACGCTTCGTCGATGTAATGAACGAACTGCGACTCGTGCGGCTCCGCACCGGCGCCTATCGCTGGCGGCTGTATCGGGATGCGACCGACCCGGGACGCCTGAGCGAAGTGTTCCTTACGGTCTCGTGGCAGGAACATCTCAATCAGCACCGCCGCATCGATGACGCCTCGGCCAGTCTGATCGGCCAGGCCCGGAGCTTCGACATACGGGGAGAACCCACCAGCCGCCATCTTTTGGCCGTTGATCTCGAGCGCCCACCCGATTTCGAGTTGCTGGTGGGCATGCACTCGGATCTGCATCAAACCGATGGCTCGATACAACTCGAGGTCGAGGAAGAGGTCGAGGCGACCCCGGAATCGGCCCTGGGGGCCAGCAGCTCTTGACCGGGCGCTCAGGCGGCCGATACATCACCCTGCTCCGGCGGAACCCGGAGCTGCGTCGGCTCTACATTTCCCGGCTCGTCTCCTTTGGCGGGGACTGGTTTCTCCTGGTCCCGATGCTCGGGTTGGTCAACGAGCTGAGTGGTTCCACGGTGCTCACCGCAGCGGTGCTTTCGGCCAACACACTCCCGGCCTTCCTCGCCTCCCCCCTTGGGGGAGTCATGGCGGATCGGTTCGATCGGCGCCGGATCATGATCTGGTCGAACCTTGCCGCTTCGGTGGCGGCCACCGGAATGCTGCTGGTCGACCATCCCGCGGTTCTCCGGGCAGGCGCCAGCGTGCCGCTGGCTCTAACCGGATTGGCGATACTGGCTGCCCTCTCCGCTCTCATCAGTCCCGCCTCGTCGGCCGCCATTCCGGCCGTAGTCGCACCGGAAGACCTGGCCGATGCGACGTTCCTCATCGAGTCAACCTGGGGCACCATGGCGGCGGTTGGCAGCGCCGCCGGAGGACTCGTGTCAACCTTGATAGGCCGCGAAGCCGCGATCGGAATCGACGCGATCAGTTTTCTGGCGGCGGGATTCCTGGTGTGGCGCATCCGCTCTCCCCTCCTGGTCAAGGCAACGACCGACCACACCCTCCCGACGACCCTGCGAGCGGCAGGCCGGTACATCATGGAGAACCCTCCGATCGCAGCGCTGCTCACCTCCAAAGCAGGCTTCGCGGTCTTCGGGGCAGGAGCGGTGGCGCTTCTGCCGGTTCTCGCTCTCGATGTCTTCGAGGCGGGAGACGCCGGGGTCGGATGGCTCCTCGGCGCCCGCGGACTGGGGGTGCTGTTCGGGCCCTTCCTGATCCGCCGGCTCATGGGGGGGGTCGATAGGAAGGTGCTCGGTGCGATCGGATTCACCATGGCGCTCTGGGGTCTCTCCTACCTGGGAACTGCCGCGGCCCCCACCCTCGGCCTAGCCGCCCTGGCAGTGCTTGTCGGCCATATGGGGGCCGGCAGTCAGTGGTCGTTCTCGTCATACGGGCTGCAGCGATATGCCGCCGACGAGGTGAAGGGAAGGGTGTTCGGGCTCGATTTCGCCGCGATCACAGCCACGGCGACCGTTTCGCAGCTCACATTCGGATGGCTGGCCGAAGAGATCCCGGTCCGAACACTTCTTGGCTGGATCGCAGCGGTAGCCATCTTCTTCGGCCTGGCTTGGTGGCGAGCAACCCGAAAATACTGGGTTTGAGGAAGCACGTCTCACGTCACACGCCACACGTAAAAGCCGGACGAGCCGTGGGACGTGGGACGTGGGACGTGTGAATCTGCAACTCTTTGGTCCGCCGTGGTGTTCTCTCTTTGATGGACGGGCTTTGCGAACGGTTGGCTGATGATCTCGATGCGGCGTTTCCCGACCTCGTTCGGGCGCTTCAGGACGACATGTATTCGGCACTGCGATCGTTGGTGGGTCCCGAGGCGGAAGATCTGACTCAGGAGACCTTCATCCGGGCCTACCGGGCGCTGTCTGAGTATGAGCCGGGCCGCATTCGGGACCTCAAACTGAGAGGATGGATCTGGACAATCGCGCTCAACCTCGGGCGCAATCATCTCCGGGCCAAGAGCCGTAGGCCCGTGCTCGTAGACAGGGAGATCGAAATCCGCTCAGATGACCCGGATTATGTCGACGTGAATGCCTGGCACTGGAGGCTTCAGAGCCTCCCACCCCGGACCCGTCGGGTGGTTGTATTACGACACGTTGTCGGTCTCGGGTACGAAGAGATAGCGGACGCCACGGGCCAGGCCGTCGGAACCGTCAAGTCCGACGTCCATCGCGGGCTCGAAAAACTTCGCCAGATACTGGAGGACGAATCATGACTGCCCACCTCAATTCCCCATCCACTGCGGCCGTCGAATCCCGGCTCGGTTCCCTGCGGGTGGCTGCTCCGACGAGTCTGCTGACCGAAGTCGAACTCGGGACCGGATTGGTTGACGGATACACAGTGGTTGCAAGTCCGGTGGGAGACGTCATCGTCGCCTTCAACCCGAGCGGAGTTTCGGCCGTCGACCTGGCCGACGAAGGGTTTGCCGATCGCTTTCGGGCTCGGTTTGTCCGAAGCCTGGTTGCGGCCGAGCCACCTTCCATCTGGGTCAACCGGATCGAGGAGGCCTTGGACCGAGGCCGACCCGGCCTGCTCCCGATCGATTTCCGCTCGGTGACTCCGTTTCAGCAAAGGATCCTCGAACTGGCGGCGACCATCCCCCGCGGCCAGGTTCGGCCGTATTCGTGGCTTGCCCGGTCAGCTGGCAAACCCGGAGCGGCCCGGGCGGTTGGATCGACGATGGCCCGAAATCCAGTGCCATTGATAGTGCCCTGCCATCGGGTAATCCGCTCGGACGGCAAGATCGGCAACTATTCGCTTGGTGGCCCGGAGAACAAGTGGGAGTTGCTCTCCTTCGAAGGAGCCGAGCCGGATCGCATCGAATCGATCGCGGCTGCGGGAATCCGCCTGCTCGGTTCGGACACCACCGGGGTCTTCTGCTTTCCAAGCTGTCACCAGGCTCGTCGAATCTCAGAAACTCACCTACGTCGGTTCAGGTCTGAATCGGAGGCAGAATTAAGTGGTTTCAGGCCATGTCGAATCTGCCGACCAGGGTAACTAGGCACTCGATGAACTAGGTCCACCGGCCCTAGACCGCTTCCCGCCTATTAATAAGAATGGCTCTGCGGGCGATAACTACTGGTAAGGGCCGATTCATTGTGTCGCGGCCTAGAGGAACGACGTGTCCAGATCTGAACGAACACTCGTCTCCCCATCCGGAAATGACGGGGAGGCCGACTTGAGACCGCTATTCGGCGCGGCCCCAACAGTGCTGGACCAGACCCCATCCGATGAGGGAATACCCACACCAACGTGGGATAGTTTGGGAGAAGTGGCCGAATCTGACCTGGCTCCGAGCCGACCGACCTACACCTCGCGTCCCCGCCCTCTGGGTGACTTTGGCTTCACGGGGACTTTCGTCTCCGAGGAGACGATCCTGGCCGGCTCGCTAGAGATCAAGAAGAACAAGGTCACTCTATGGGCCAGCGGGACCCAACTTGCCTCCTGGAAGTCAACCGACTGCAAGGTCCAGCGGGCGGAGGGGAGCCAATTCTCGATCGAAGCCGACGAGGAGATGATCACCTTCACCGCCGACGATCCCGAAGGATTGATCGCTGCGATCAGTGCCTTTCTGACGCCCCAGCCGTTGGCAAACGACACCACCGACCTCACGAAACCGCCCAAGCACACCACTCCATCCCAGGCAGCCGCGAGGCCGGAAGCAAAAGTCGCGGCAAAGCCTGCGGACGTTGTCGCCAAGAGGCCCGAACCGGCGGCAACAACCAATCGAGCCGTCAAGACTGAACAGCCCGTAACTCCCGAGCCGGCACCCAGACCGGCCCCCACTGCCAAGGCAGATCAGGCGCCAGTTATTCGCCGGCCCCGGATCAAGGCCTTCGAGGCACGGGCTGCCGAGGGCGCGGCCAGCACGTCGGCTTCCGAACGTGCCGCTCGCGCCGACGCCGCCCACTCCACGGCCCCGACGGCACCGGCGAAGACCGACGAGCTTCAGGAAGAGATTCGTCGTCTCCGAGAAGTTGCGGCCCCGGTGGTGCCGGCTGAGAAGGAGTCGCCAACGATCGCCGATCGAATCACCGACACGGCCAAGCGCAGGTACAAATCAGCCAAGGCCCACCGCTGGCTAAAGAGCGACATAGAAGACGTCGCCATCAAGACGGGGGTAGTTGCCTCCGCCATTGGCATTTTCACGCTCTTCGCCCTGACGATCTTCATCCTGGCGGGCGGTTTCCGAGGAGAGCCCGAGTTTGTCCCGGTACCGACTACCACGATCCCTCCCTCCCCGACCACCACCGTCGTGGTGACCACTCTCCCTCCCCGACCCACCACGCTTTTCCAGACCGGTCCTGCTGAGCTCACCGACCGCTGGAACGCCCTCGCCGAGCAAAGCCGCCCGGAACTGGTCCTCTTCACGGACCTAACCTCCCCATTCCTGCTGAGCCTCACTCCCTACATGACGCTCGAAGGCCTGCTCGACCCCGCGGCGGGGTCTGTGGTCATCCGCGCTACCCCGACGGGAACCGCCGACGGAGACAGCCTGATCCTCACGTCGCTCGGTCTGCTGATCGGCATATCAGATCCGACCCTCGACGGTTCGGACCGGCGAGCGCTGTTGGACACCCTGGGATTGGCGATCGACAACCCTCAGCTCGGTGGACTCGACGGGACGGTCAACTACAACGGCCTCTTCTATCACCTTGTGTATCTGAGCGACCAGGGAGTCATCGAGTTGAGGATGTCTCCGGATCTGCCCGCCGCGTCTACCTCCGTTGCCCCCTGAGTTTTGTGGCTGAGTTGATTTGGGACTGTGCTCAGGCGAGGGCTTGGAAAACAG
>JANMST010000515.1:0-9075 GCA_031389635.1 Acidimicrobiia bacterium
TCGGCTGGGGCGAGGGAGTGGAGGCCTTCGATCTCACCGGTGAGAACCAAGGGCGAATCAAGGCATCGATCGACGCACTCGGGGCGGGTCTGGTGGGCAAGGACCCGTTGGCCCGGACTCAGCATTGGCTTTCTCTCGGTCGAAGGGTCTTCGAGAACACCACTGCGATCGGGGCGCTCGACATCGCCTTGCACGACATCGCCGGCAAGGCCAGCGGCCTTCCGATCCACGTCCTCCTAGGCGGGGCAGTCCGGCATCAGGTCCCGGCACTAACCCTGATCGGCAGCGGCGACCCTGACGCCGATCTCGCCTCCTTCGAGGCCAAGTACGCGTCCGGCTATCGCTGGTTCAAGGTGAAGCTGGGGATCGGAGACGGCCTGGCGGAGGTCAAGACCCTGACGGCGATATCCGAAGCCGCCAAGGATGTCGTCATCTGCGGCGACGTCAACGCCGCCTGGGGCGAGCACGAGTCACTGCGGTTCCTACGGGCGATCGACGGCTTACCGATCCGCTACATCGAACAGCCCACCCGCGACCGCCGGGCCCTGGCCAGAGTCGCCGCCGCCAGCCCGGTACCGATTTGCGCCGACGAAAGCGCCCATTCGTTGCAAGACATCGCCGCGTTTGGCCCCACCGCCATCGCCGGAGTCAGCCTCAAATTGATCAAGCTGGGCGGGATCAGCGGCGTCATGCGAGGTGCGGTCGTGTGCGATACCGTCGGCCTCGAAATGAATCTGGCGGGAAAGATCGCCGAGTCGAGCGTCGCCGCCGCCGCCAATCTTCATTGTGCCGCGGCGATCAGTGAACTCCGCTTCGGATGCAGCACCGGCAACCAGGGCAACGCCGCCGACGTGACCGAATCACCGATCCGGATGAGCAACGGAGTATTCAGCATTCCGACCGGCCCCGGTCTCGGCGTCGAGGTAGACGAGACGATGGTGAAGGCGCTGGCTTCGTAGGCACCAAACGATGGGCGCTAGTTCAACTTCAAACCCGAAAGCGGCGTGGTGAACGTCCCTTACATTGACCTCGAGGTGCAATCGATAGATGATGTCTGAGCCGATGACAGTCGTGGAGTGGTTGTTGGATTCCGATCCGGCGATTCGTTGGCAGGTGATGCGCGACCTCACCGGCGAGCCAATGGATGTCGTGATTGCCGAGCGTGCACGTGTCGCAGTCGAGGGGTGGGGCGCACAGCTACTCGCGCTCCAGGACGGCGACGGCCGATGGGACGGCGGAACCTATCGGCCGGGTTGGGTCGATGAATCGAAGCCCTTCTTCGACGCGTGGACGGCGACACACTTCTCCATTCAACTCCTGGGTGACTTCGGTCTGGACGCCGACAGCCCTGAGGCACGCCTGGCCCTCTCACTCGTTCGTGAGAACGTCCGGTGGGACGCCAACGGCGCCCTCTACTTCGAGGGCGAGACAGAGCCATGCATCAACGGCATCGCTCTTGCGACCGGTGCCTACTTCGGCGAGGCCGTTGACGGAATCGTCGGCCGCCTCCTACACGAACAGCTCGACGACGGTGGTTGGAACTGCTGGGCCGAGTACGGAGCGACCGTGACATCGTTCCACACGACGATATGTGTGCTCGAGGGCCTGCTGGCGTGGGAACGCGCGGGGGATCCTCGGGGGAGGTGGTGGCCGCTCGCTCGAGGAGCGAGGAGTACCTTCTCGAACGAGGTCTATTCCGGGCCCGCTCGACCAGGCAGATCATCGACCCGAGATTCACGATGTTCTCGTTCCCGACCCGCTGGTACTACGACGTCCTCCGCGGGCTTGACTACTTCCGATCGACCGGCGCGGGCCTCGACGATCGGTGCGCCGAAGCGATCGATCTGGTCGTAACCAAGCGAGATGTGGCGGGCCGGTGGCCGCTGGAGAACACACACCAAGGTCCGACGCACTTCGAGATGGAAGGACCTGACGGCTTCCCCAGCCTCTGGAACACACTGCGGGCCATGCGTGTTTTGAACTGGGCGGGTAGCGGATGACACCAAGGGACGAATCGCCGATCGCACCGGGACGACCTCCGCGCGAAGACTCAGAGTTGACACTGACCGATGCGAGCATGCCTTGACTACGAGGGTGACCGTCGAGATAGAGGGTCTTTCGGTGAGCTATCGGCGAACCGGTGACGGGCTGGCGCTCGTTCTCTTGCACGGATTCTCGTATGACTCTCGCGCCTGGACGCCGCAGATCGAAGGTCTTTCCGACCAGTTCACCGTGATTGCATGGGATGCTCCCGGTGCTGGTCAGTCATCCGATCCACCGGAGCCTTTCGGGATCTCAGACTGGGCGGATTGCCTTGACGCATTCCTTGGCGCCATCAACGTCGAGAAGGCCCATGTCCTCGGTCTCTCCTGGGGTGGGATCCTCGCCCAGGAGTTCTACGGCCGCTATCCGGATCGGGTGCTCTCGCTGATTCTGGCCGATACCTACGCCGGCTGGAAAGGCTCGCTCCCCGAACCGATTCCACAGGAACGCATGGAAGCCTGCCTTCGCGATGCCTCATTGCCGCCCACGGAATTCGTCTTCAAGTACCTGCCGGGAATGTTTAGCGAGGACGTGCCCGAGGAAGTCCGGGAGGAGGCGGCGAGCGTCATGTCCGAATTTCACCCCGCCGGTTTTCGGCTGATGGCCAGAGCGGCGGCCGACACCGACACGCGCGATCTACTACCGACCATCGACGTCGCGACCCTCCTGATCTGGGGTGAAGCCGACGCCCGGTCACCGATCACGGTGGCGCATCAGTTTCATGACGCGATACCCGGCTCAAGGCTGGTGATCATCCCCGGCGCCGGGCACGTGAGCAACATGGAGCAGCCGGGATTGTTCAATGCCGAAGTGCGGAGCTTTTGCCTCGGGGTCTCGAACGACTGATCCACAACGAGCATTTGCGAACACAGGTAGCGGCCCGTCAGCCAGTGCAGCCGAGGGCGCCTATCAGGGCTTCAATCGCGGCCACCGGCACTGTTGAGCCTTCGAGCCAGTTGGAGACCGAGTAGACGGTGTCACCGCAGGCAAACACGTGACGCTCACCCGGCTCGTTGGGTGCCACCGACACGTCCACCCGGCCGACCGGATACCGGTCGACGAGATTTGAGAGCGGTTCCGTCGCGGCCAGATCGGCGGCGCCAATGTGATACTCCTGTCCGTCCCAGGTCATTCCCCTTGACGCGTTGGGACTACCGTGGGACGGCTCGCCACAGCAACTTTCCAAACCGAGTGAAGACAACGCCGCCAATAGTCTCCGCTCACGAACGGGCCCGACAGTTGCTCGAGGATGTCGCCGGTTATCGGATCGACCGCGACTATCGACCGCGGCGGGTCACCACACACCGCCAGGAAGGGCCGGCCGGGTCGAAACCGGGAAACGGAGGCTGGCATTCAACTCCTGGAATGAAGTTGGGAACGTTCTCTGGCCACAGCCCCCGGACTATCGGGGAACCAGTAGTACACGCGACCGGCGTCGCCCTGGTATTTGTCGCCCGAATACTCCGCCACCACGCGGCCATCTAGATCGAAGAGCTTCGTCTGCGCGGCAGCGCGTCCGTTGGAGACGCCGAACCCCTCGGTTGCTTCACGGCTGTGAATCGCCCAAACCGGATCGCCGGTTGTCGTGGTGGCCGCCCTGGATGGCACCGTTGTTGGTGCCGCGGTAGTCGGTCGAGGCTGGAAAGGTCTCGACTGATAGCGTGTCCGGCGTCGCACAAGCTGCAACCGGGAGCAGCCATACTCCCGTCGACCGCCTAGTCACTTTCACCTTTACGAATCTATCCCAACGGCCCGGCCCCTGGGATGCAGGTGAGCCTCAGCCGAGGGCATAGACGTCCCACTCCTCCGGTATGCCCTTGAGCGTATGGAGGCCTCGAGCTGTGAATTGGAAGCCGGCACCGGCGACCAGGTCTTTGACGGTTCGGGACACCAGGACCTCACCGGGGGCGGCCAACGCGGCGATCCGGGCTCCGATGTGAACGGCCAGCCCTGCCACATCCGAGCCGACGATCTCTATCTCACCGGTGTGGAGACCACATCGGACCTCGATCCCAAGCGGCTGCATCGCATCCGAGATTGCCCTAGCGCACCGGATCGCCCGGGCAGGTCCATCGAAGGTGGCGAGGAAACCGTCCCCGGCGGTACTGACCTCCCTTCCTCGCCACCGCCCCAGCTCTTGTCTGATCGCCACGTTGTGCCGCACGAGACGATCTCGCCAGGCCTGGTCACCGAGGTCAGAAGCCATCTGCGTTGATCCGACGATGTCGGTGAACAGCACCGTTGCCAGGACGCGGTCGGTTTCGGCTGCGGTTCGGTGTCCGGTGACGAACTCCTCGATCTCCTGGAGAAGCGGCTCTGGGTCACCGGCCCAGAAGAAGTGGTCGGCGCCCGGCAGCTCGACCAGCTTCGCCGTGGGGATCTTGGAAGCGATGTAGCGACCCTCTTCGATTTTGACGTCCTGATCGTCTACCCGATACAGCAAGAGGGTGGGGACCCGGATCGACGGCAGCACTTTCGTCACATCGATCTGAGAGTTCATCCTCATCAATTCGGCCGCCGCCCGGGGGCTCGCCGAGAGCCGCAGATAACGCTGCATCCATTCTCGAAAAGCCGCGTCGTTGGCGCGACTGGGCGCGTAGTAATCGATCAAACCGTGGTCCCCCCACGAACGCTCCGTGGCTTCTATATCGGCAACACGCTGCTCCCAGGTGGGGGCCCACGGATAATCGGGAGACTGAATTCTCTTGGCGTAGCAGCCCGTCAGGATCAACCCGTCCGTCCGATCGGGGTAGGTCGCCGCAAACAAGACGCACATGTTCCCGCCCTCGGAATGGCCGAAGAGGGTGGCCCGCTCGGAGCCCGCTGCGTCCATGACTGCCCTGAGGTCGTCCATGCGCACCTCAAGGGTGGGCAATCCGTCGACCGAGACCGCATCGGACAGTCCGGTGCCTCGCTTGTCGAAGATGATCAATCGAGCGAAGGAGCCAAGCCTGCGGAGGAAGCGAGCCAACCCCGGGTCCTCCCACATCACTTCGATGTTCGAGACCCACCCTGGTACATAGATGAGATCACGGGAACCGTCACCCGTCACCTGATAGGCGATATTGACGTCACCGCTCCTGGCGTATTTCAGAACAGGCAAAGCGACACCGATTGTATGAACGGCTGCCCCCCCTTCTTGTGACGTTTCACCACCACAAGCGGTAGGTTCACCACCACAAGAAGAGGGCTCTCTCGGCGAGGCGGACGTGGCCACCTGGATGGGTCGCGAATGAGGGGCATCTCCCACCGCCTCAGACGGTGATGACGACCTTGCCCCGAGCGTGACCTTCTTCCAGGTAGCGAATGGCCTCGGGGACGTCACTCAACGGATAGGTCCGGTCGATCACCGGAGTGACCTTTCCGGCCTCGATCAGGTCCTTCAGGAAGAGGAGGTCTGCCTGGCTCCGCTTGGAAATGAAGAAGATCAGCTTCTGGCTCACGAATCGCGACAGCAACAGCGCTTTCAGCGGAGGAAGCATGGGTCCGACCCAACGGCCGTCGGCCGCCCCGACGAGTACGAGGGTCCCCTTAGGGTTTAAGGCTCGCCTGCAGTCGGACAACGATCGCTTGCCAACCGCCTCAAAAACGACGTCATAACGCTGCCCGCCCGTGGCGAAGTCTTCCCGGGTGTAGTCGATGACGTAGTCGGCGCCGATCGATCGGACCAGGTCCAGGTTCCTGGTGCTGCAAACCCCCGTCACTTCGGCTCCGAACGCCTTGCCGATCTGGACGGCGAAGGTGCCCACTCCCCCCGCCGCCCCGTTGACCAAGACCTTCTGACCCGGCTGTATCTGTGCTTTGTCGCGGAGGCCCTGGAGGGCGGTGAGAGCAGCGACGGGTACTGCCGCCGCCTACTCGAAGGTCAGGTTGACCGGCTTCGGCACGATTCCATCCTGGGAAACCCTGACATACTCGGCGCAGGTCTTGATGCTCACGCCGAACACTTCGTCGCCGGGGAGGAACTCCGTCACGTTTTTACCGACCGCCTCCACCCGGCCAGCCAAGTCGGCTCCGAGACCGTTCGCCTTTGGTTTGGTCAGGCCTCCGCCTGCACGCATGATGAAGGGCTCGCCCCTCATGCTGTGCCAGTCGAGCGGATTGACGGAAACGGCGTGCACTCGCACCAGTACCTGGTCGTCCTCGATCACCGGGGTGTCGATCTCCTGAAACTTCAAGACATCCGATGAGCCGTACTCGTAAAAGACGATCGCCTTCATCGTGTGCTTCTGATCTGTGGCCGTACATACACTGTAAGCATATGGTGTAAGTTATACTTACGGCGTAGGCTTGTCAAAGGGTGACTGTCATGGTGAGCATTCACGAAGTCGTCGGCATGAGAGAGGAATTGATGGCTACACAAATGGACCCGGACTCCGTTCTCCGAGTCCCGTTGACCAAGGAGAGGGTCCTCCGAGCCGCAATCACCCTTGCCGACGAGGGTGGTATCGAGTCGCTGAGCATGCGCAAGCTGGGCCTCGCACTCGGCGTCGAGGCGATGTCTCTCTACAACCATGTGGCCAACAAGGACGAGATACTCGATGGCATCGTCGATCTCGTGGCGGGCGAGGTCAAGGTGCCTTCCAAGCGAGGCGGTTGGAAGTCCGCAATTCGTCGGAGTGTCATCTCGACTCACGAAGTCCTCTTGCGCCACCCATGGGCGGGCAGCCTTACCGTGTCGCGTCCGAGGGTGGGTGCCGCCAAGTTGCGATACGTGGACTGGCTCATCGGATGTCTTCGGGAAGCGGGCTTCTCGATCCAAACCGCCCACAACGCCATGCATGCAATTGAGAGCCACACGTATGGCTTCACCCTCCAGGAATTGAGCTTTCCGGCCGACATCGAGGAGATGGGCCCTGAGATCGCGGCCCTCCTCCGTCGCCAGCAGATTGTGGCCGAGTTCCCGCACATCTCCGAGATGGTGCAGGACTCCATTCACGACGATCAGGTCGAGTTCGAGTTCGTGCTCGACCTGATCCTCGACGGCCTCGAGAGGGCCCGCGACACGGCCTAACGCCGTTCGCATCGATGGCGATGTCGGACGAATCGGTCGACCTCGGAGATATGCCAGGCATTCACGGCCACATTGAAAGCGTGCAGAGACGACCGGGGTTCTTTCGCAAGGTCGTCGACCTCGAGTTCGAGTTTCGCTAGAAGATCCTCTGGGGTCGTGTAGTCGAACATCAGACCTTCATTTGACCAAGTGACTGTCGGCATGCTGACCGTCAAGGCCTTCCTGCCTTCTGGACCACCGCCTGACCGGCAAGGTGGTTCTCCCCTCCAGCCGAGCCGGAAGTGCCCGATTGAGACTGGGGGCGCGTTGCGGGAGTTGTTCCCGTAGCGTCGAGGGTGCCGGCTGGTGGACTCTCGAAGTGCCTGCCGCGGCTCCCCCTGTCGAGAGAAAGGGCAGCGAGATGGGCGTGATGATCGGGATCGACCCTCATAAGGGGTCGCATACGGCGGTGGTGATCGACCCCCGATGAGGTGGTGATCGATCAGATCCGGGTGAAGACAAATGCTGATCAGCTTGGACAGCTCCGAGCGTGGGCGTCGGGATATGTGGATCGGTGTTGGGCGGTGGAGTCGGCCCGGGGGATGGCCTATCTGATATCCCAGCAGCTGGTGGCGACTGGGGAGCGGGTGATCGATGTGCCACCGATGATGGCTTCGCGGGTGCGGGTGTTGGGGTCGGGTAAGTCCCAGAAGACCGATCCCAACGATGCCCGTTCGGTGGCGATCGCCGCTCTCCGCCATCCCGGGCTGATGTTGGTGGGTCGAGACGATCACACCCAGGTGTTGGGCTTGTTGGCGAAACGGCATCGGGATGTGGCCCGGGTGAAGAACAAGGCGGCGTGTCGTCTCCACGCCTTGCTGACCGAACTCACCGCCCGTGGGTTGGCCTCGGAAATGACCGTCAACAAAGCCAATTCGCTCCTCGAGCAGGTGGATACCTCCGACGCGGTGACACGCCAGCGGGTGGAGATCGCTACCGAACTGGTCGACGACATCGCCCGTCTCGACTCACAGATGCGAACCTCCAAGCAACGGATCCGGATAGCGGTGGCCGCTTCCGGGACGACGTTGTGCGACATCTCGGGGATCGGACCGATCGGAGCGGCCATCATCTTGGGCTCCTCGGTCGGTGACATCGCCCGGTTCCCCACCGCCGACCATTTCGCCTGCTACAACGCCACCGCCCCCATCGAGGCGTCATCGGGGAACAAGAGGAGACATCGACTCAACCCTCGAGGAAACCGCAAACTCAACCACGTCCTCCATATCGCCGCGGTTTCCCAGCTCCGCTACCCCGGCGAGGGCCGCGTCTACTACGAGAAGAAGGTCGCCGAGGGAAAGACGTCCAAAGAAGCGATCCGGGCGTTGAAACGGCGGATCTCAAACCTGGTCTACCGGCGTCTCCAAGCCGACGCCAAAAGCGGCATCAACTGAAACGGATGAATGGGTCCGGGAGGACAACCAGGGACGACTCTTAATTCCAGCGTGGCCGGCTCACACCCTGATACACCGGCGCTTCGGATAAGTCACAGCCCGGACCCGACCCCAACACTACGACCAACCCGACCCCGAGGCACGGGCCACCCGACGCGCCCGAACCGGCTGAAGTACTGACTTGACACAAAGAGGCATCGATATGGTCGGTTGTGACAGTGAGTGCTTCCGCTGTGAGTCCGCTTGGACCATGATCCAGCCGACTCGGGCTAACAAGCCCGATGGCTACCTTCTCGGCTCATACCGCATCGCCATCGCCCCTGAACCGAACTCCAGCCGGCTCACGAGCTTCAAATCGATAATCTTCGATAGCCCTGCGAACAACGTCGGCCCATGGCCCGCTAGCCGTGGGTGCACCACGAACTCGTACTCATCGATTAATCCCAGCTCCGCCAACGCCAGCGGGAGCATCACGCCTCCCACGCCCAGTCCCTTACCCGACTCCTGCTTGAGCTGCTGAACGGCCTTCCCCAGATCCCCGCGCACGAGCTCCGCGTTCCAATCGACCCGGTCCAGGGTGCTCGA
>JANMST010000523.1:0-3429 GCA_031389635.1 Acidimicrobiia bacterium
CAGGGAGTCTTTGGGTCACACATTCTTCCTGACCTTTCCCTCGACAATTTCCAGTATCTGCTTCATCAGGATCACCTTCGGCAAGGCCGCATCAGCTTCATGGAGCATGCCCTTCTCTATTCCGACGCCATCACCACCGTCTCCCCCACCTATGCCCGTGAGATCCAGACACCCGAGCACGGTGCCGGCCTCGATGGGTTGCTTCGCCTCCGTTCGGACAAACTCAGCGGCATCCTCAACGGTATTGACCTCAACACCTGGAACCCTCGCACCGACCCCTTCTTGCGCGCCCAGTACTCCGAACGAACTCTGGGCGACAAGGTGATCAACAAGAGGCATTTGCTCGAGTCACGCGGCCTCGACCCGGCAATGGACACTCCGTTGATGGGGGTAGTGACCCGCCTCACCTCGCAGAAAGGGGTGGAGTTGATGATCCGGCCCCTGGCCCGCCTTCTGGCCGAGGAGCGGGCCAGCTTCGTCGCTCTCGGGTCCGGTGAGAGAAGATTCGAGGATGCCCTGCAATGGATGGCCTCTACCTTTCCGGACCGGGCCTCCTTCCACCGTGGCTACGACGAACCGCTCGCCCATCTCATCGAAGGCGGGGCTGACGCGTTTCTGATGCCGTCTCTGTACGAGCCCTCGGGCCTCAACCAGATGTACAGCCTCGCCTATGGAACCGCACCGATCGTGCGCCGCACGGGTGGACTGGCCGACACGGTTTCGCACTACGATCCTGAGACCGGCGAGGGAACCGGCTTCGTCTTCGATCATTACTCAGAAGACGCGCTGATGCGGGCGATGGAACATGCTTTGCGCACCTTCCCGGACAAGGATGCATGGAGGCGAATGCAACTCAACGGAATGGCCGAGGACAATTCCTGGGAGAGAAGAGCGGGTGAGTACGACGACCTCTATCGACGGTTGAGCGGCGACTCGCAATGAACGTCATCTTCATCGAGCCGAGCTTCCCTCTGTATCAGAAGCAGTTCGCCCGCGGGCTGACCGAGGCCGGGGCAACCGTCGTGGGAATCGGTGAGCGACCCCGTGACTGGCTTGACAGTGACGTCGGCGGCTGGCTCTCCCACTACGAGCAGGTTTCGTCGGTGGTCGACGTCGATGCCCTCGAGTCAGCGGTTCGCTTCATCCAATCCCGGATCTGGGTCGATCGACTCGAAGCAACGATCGAAGCACATGTCGAGGCCGCCGCCGCGGTTCGGGAAAGGTGCGGGATCCCGGGGACATCGGTCCGAACCGCCTTCCTCTGCCGGGACAAGCCGGCGATGAAGGAAGCGCTTCGCGCGGCCGGCGTTCCCACCGCCCAGTCCGATGGCGCTGACAGCCCCGACGAGTTGCGCGCGTTTGCCCGCAATGTCGGCTATCCGTTGATTATCAAGCCCAGGAGCGCGGCCGGTGCCTCCGGAACTGTCAAGGTCGACAACGATGCCGAACTGGAAGCAGCCATGCCCGGCCTCGGCTTCCATTACGGCAACTCGGTTGCCGTTGAGGAGTTCATCGACGGTCACGAGGGCTTCTACGACACTGTCTCGATCGGCGGCAGCGTCGGGCTTGAGTTCGCTTCCCACTATTACCCGAACGTCCTCGAAGCGATGCGCACCAGGTGGATCTCGCCCGTTTTCATCACAACCAATCGGATCGACAGCTCCGGCTACGACGAGGTCAAAGAGATGGGCAAACGCGTCATCTCGGTTCTCGGCATCGAGACCTCGGCAACTCACATGGAGTGGTTCTTCGGGCCAAAGGGCCTCAAGTTCTCGGAGATAGGCTGCCGGCCCCCGGGGGTAGGTGCCTGGGACCTCTACTGCGCAGCCAACGACATGGATGTCTACCGGGAGTGGGCCAACGCCATATGTTTTGGCCGTGTGGCTACAGCGCCCTCCCGTCGATACTCCGCCGGGATCATCGCGCTTCGTCCCGATCGTGACGGCAGTATCGACAGTTACGAGGGCATGAGCGAGGTCCACGACCGATTCGGGGAGTGGATCATCGACTTCCACCTTCCGTCCCCGGGCACTCCTACCCAACCGGTCGAGTCGGGTTATATGGCCAATGCCTGGATGCGGCTGCGTCATCCCGACTTCGACGAGCTTCGCTCGATCCTGGGGCAAATAGGAGAGATGGCCCATGTGAGGGCATCCTGAACGTGCTGGAGTTCCATTGATGAAAAAAACGGCCGTGGTGACCCAGCTCGAGACCGGGGACCAGGAAACGATCGATCGGATCATCGCCGAGCATGAGTTCCCGATGATCGAGCCCGGTCAGGCAACGTTCCTGTTTCGCGGGGCCGCCGACGCGGTAAGCCTGCGCCCGATGATCGCAGGCTTCCCCGGAACCCACCACTTCGCTGCCCTCAACGGCCACGACGTCTGGTGGCTGGCGCTTTCGCTTCCCGACGGTGCCCGCCTCGAGTACAAACTCGAAGTCCTGCGGGACCACCATGCCGAATGGGTCAATGACCCGCTCAACCCGATCACGACGACCAATCCCTTCGGCACCAACTCGGTTTGTCGCGGCTTTGGATACAGGGTGCCCGACTTCGCCGAGATCCACGAGGGGACTCCTAACGGAACCTTCGAGGACCAATGGATCGGGTCCAGCCTCGGCGGAGATCGCAAGGTGACTGTGTACCTGCCTGCGGGGTTCGATCGAGAACGTAACTATCCACTCGTGTTCGTGCACGACGGTGGCGACTACCTGACCTACGGATCGATGGCCCTGGTCCTCGACAATCTGATCCACTGGAATGTCATTCCCCCAGTCATCGCCGCTTTCTCATGGCCGGGAGACCGCCTGCACGAATATGCCGCCAACTCGGCCCACGCCGACTTCGTCGTGAATGAAGCTCTGCCGAAAATCGAGCAGGCCTATCCAATCTCCGACTTTCGGCTCGCGATGGGAGCCAGTCTTGGAGCAGTGGCCGCCCTCCATACGGCCTGGCAACACAGTGGCGCCTTCAACGGCCTGTTGCTGCAGTCGGGCACTTTCGCCCAGACCCCGGGGTGGGGCTCGGCCCAGTCGATCCTCGGCCCGGTTGCCGACCTGCTCCACCATCTCGAGCCCTCCATTCTTCCGCCCCAGGTCTATCTCTCGTGCGGCACCTATGAGCGGATGATCGGCGAGAACCGCTACATGGCCCAGCGCCTCCAGAAGGCCGGGCTCCAGGTCAAATACAGTGAGAGCCGCGACGGTCACACATGGGAGGCCTGGCGGGACCGCCTGTCCGAAGGGCTCAGCTGGCTCCTCCCGTGTTAATTCGCCCCCGGGCCCTCAACCGGATCAGTAGCTTGGGCTCGTGCCACCATCCTCGATCGCAGTTCCCGGGGCTCCCGATATCGCCGGACTCACCTTCCGCTCTTTCTCTGGCGAGAGCGACTTTCCTGATATGGCGAGGATCATCAACGCCGCCAAACA
>JANMST010000019.1:0-1592 GCA_031389635.1 Acidimicrobiia bacterium
CTGCTCCCAGGGCTGGATCGCGCCGGGGAGGCGGAGATTGGAGACGGTGAAGCCGACGAGGCCAGCCTTGGGCTTGGAGCCGCGGCCGGTGGCACCTTCGTCGCGGATCTCGCCGCCGGAACCGGTGGCGGCGCCGGGGAAGGGGGAGATGGCGGTCGGGTGGTTGTGCGTCTCGACCTTGCAGAGGATGTGGATGTCCTCGTCGTGCGCGGCGTACTCGTTGGTCTTCGGGTCGACGTAGAAGCGGCCGCCGCGGGTGCCGGTGAGGACGGCAGCGTTGTCCTTGTAGGCGGAGAGGATGCCTTCGCTGTGGAGCGTGTAGGTGTTCTTGATCATCTGGAACAGCGACTTGTCCTTGGCGGAACCGTCGATGTCCCAGGTGGCGTTGAAAATTTTGTGGCGGCAGTGCTCGGAGTTGGCCTGCGCGAACATCATCAGCTCGATGTCGTTCGGGTCGCGACCGAGAGTGGTGAATGCATTGACGAGGTAATCGATTTCGTCCTCGGCCAGTGCGAGGCCGAGGGAGGCGTTGGCGGTGACGAGGGCGGCGCGGCCTTGGGCCAGCACGGGCACGCTCGTCATCGGGCGGGGAGCGGCGTGAGAAAAGAGAATCGAGAGTTCGTCCAGGCTGCCGAAGACTTTTTGGGTCATGCGGTCGTGGATGAGAGGAGCGATGGCCGCCGCAAAGGCTGAAGGACTGAAAGGCTGAAGGGCTGAATCTGTGCTGCTTAAGGCTTTTGGCTTATCGCTTAAAGCTGCGGTCGAGAATTCGACCGTGTACGCGATGACGCGTTCGATGCGTTTGACGGCGGTGAGGCCGCAGATGTGGGCGATGTCGGTGGCTTTGGAGGACCACGGCGAGATGGTGCCGGGGCGGGGAGCGACGATTTGGACGAGGCCGGTGACTTCGGATGCGGCGCGGCTCGGGCCGTAGGTCAGGAGTTTTTCGAGGATGGCCCGGCGGTCGGCGGCCAGTTCGAGGGAGGTCTCGACGATATGGACGAACTCGGCGCTGACGGCGACGGCGGGCAGGCCGGCGGAAGTCAGGTCCTGGAGGAGCTTGGCGAGGCGGAAAGTGGAGAGGGCGGGTGAGCCGCGGAGAATCAGCATGGTCGAAAAGTCATGTTCACCAACAACCCGGGCTCGTCAAGTGGAGTGAAGCGGGGAAATGCGCAGAAATTTTCCGCGGTTCGTGTAATTAAACTAACAGGAGTAACCGATGCTTTGCCATTTCTGGAGGGCCTGTCTCCCGACAGGCCGCGGTCCGTCGGGAGACGGACCCTCCACCAACCTAAGCGTCTTGGGGGTAAGCCGCTCCACCTTTCAGATCGTTCAGAATACAATCGACGTCTCGGCGGGCTTCAGTTTCCTGAATCGCATCCCCAATGAGAATGGCGCACGACGCAGCGGAGCCGGTTAGTCGCAGCCTTCCGGCTATTGCCGGATTTGGGGTGCGGATGCGGGCGCTCCCCTTCATGCGGACAGTCTTGGGCCTGCTATTAATGGCGATCGCCGGTCCGCTTCAGGCGGCCGACGACGTGCTCACGCCGTTGCCGAAGCTCCCTCCCGACGAGCTAGTACCGCTGCCGAAT
>JANMST010000052.1:0-12067 GCA_031389635.1 Acidimicrobiia bacterium
TCGGTGAAGATCGTCCAGCAGGTGGCGGAAGCCATGCCCAAGGGCGATTATCGCACTGACGATCGCAAGGTGACACCGCCTCCGCGCCAGCGAATCGACGAGTCGATGGAGGCTCTGATACATCACTTCAAGATCTTTACCGAGGGTTTCCGGGTTCCACCGGGCGAGACCTATGTCGCCATCGAATCGCCACGTGGGGAACTCGGGTGCTACCTGGTCTCCGACGGTGAGGGCAAGCCCTACCGGATGCACACCAGGGCTCCCTCCTTCTACAACCTTCAGGGGCTGCCGACGATGATGGCCGACTCTCTGATGGCCGACACGGTTGCCACGATCGCGTCTCTTGATCCCGTGATGGGAGATGTCGACCGCTAGCAAAGACTCTGTGAAGGTTTACCCACCGCTTCGGTGCGACAACCTTCACGGTTCTCCCTCCGTCAAGGTCGTGTGGAGGTTTGTGGTCCGGACCGGCAGCGTAGGCTGGTGCCATGACACCCACCGAAGTCCAATCCTGGCTTGATCGTTACGTCGAGGCGTGGAGCAGCTACGACTACGAGCAGATCAGAGCCCTCTTCTCCGACGACGCCTCCTACAAATACCACCCCTGGGACGACGAGATAGTCGGAGCCGGTGCCATCGCCGATGATTGGCTGGCCAATAAAGACGATCCTCGAACCTGGGAGGCGAGCTACCGCCCTCTCCACATCGACGGCAACAAGACGTTCACCACGGGAACCTCCTCCTACAGCAACGGCAGCCTCTTCTGGAACTTGTGGGAGGTCGACTTCGACGACGCCGGCCGGTGCAACCGATTTGTGGAGTGGTTCATGCTCCAACCACGGTCTTGAAGGCAACCAGATGGTCCCGGGTAGGAGGCGAGAGGACCTCGCGCCGGCTATTGGTCGACGGCGACGGCCCGGCGCTTGCGCGACTTGCGCCATTCCAGAGCGATCGGAATCAATGAGAGGGCGACGATCACCGCGATGATCGGCAGCAGGTAGGTGTCGATGTCGGGGATCAATTCGCCGAGCATGTAGCCGAGCATCGTGACCCCGACCGCCCAGAGCAGGCCGCCGATCACGTTGTAGGTGACGAAGGTGCGGTACTTCATCGTCCCGACACCCGCCACAATTGGAGCGAAGGTGCGGACGATCGGGACGAACCTGGCCAGGACGATCGTCTTGACGCCGTGGCGCTCGAAAAAGTGCTGGGCCTTCTCGACGTACTCCTGTTTGAAGAGTCGGGAGTCGGGGCGGCGGAAGAGTGCCGGTCCCACCCTATTGCCGAACGCATAGCCGACCTGATCACCTGCCACCGCGGCGACAAAGCACCCGACCAGGATCACCGGCAGGCTGAGGGTGCCCTGGGCGGCGAAGAGCCCGGCGGTGAAAAGGAGGGAGTCTCCCGGGAGAAAGAACCCGATCAAAAGTCCCGATTCGGCGAAGACGATTAGGAAAAGCCCAATCGTGCCAAAAGTGACCAGGAGTTCTTGGGGGTCGAGAAACACTGAGAACAGGGTATCGGCTCGACCGGTCAAGCTCTGACCTGATTTCCCGGCCTGCACCGACCCTTCCTATTCTCGCCGGGAATGAAAGGTCGGCGATGAGCAACTGGCCAGAGGCAACCCAGGAAAGGGCACGAGTCATCCTTGCCCGCTATCCGACCAGGCGTTCGGCGGTGATGCCCCTTCTCTACCTGGCCATGGCCGAAGACGGTTACCTGACCGAGGCCGGTATGTCCGAGGTTGCCGACTGGGTCGGGATCACTCCGGCCCAGGTGCTGGCAGTTGCCTCCTTTTACACGATGTACAAACGGGAGCGGACCGGGCGCTACCTGATCTCGTGCTGCACATCGATCTCGTGCATGCTCCTTGGCAGCGACGAAGTCCTTCATGCCCTCGAGGATGAGTCAGGGGTGCCGCACGGAGAAACCGACTCGGAGGGCATCATCTCGATCGAACATGCCGAATGCATCGGTGCCTGTGGCGGGGCCCCGGCGGTTCAGGTCAATTACGAATTGATCGAGGGAATCACTCCTGAGAAAGCGAGAGAACTGGTGCAATGGCTGCGGACGGCCCGGCCTCCGGTCGTCGGCACCGATGAGATGCAGGGCCTCTTTGGAGGAAGGCGCTCATTCGACTGGGCGATCAATGAGGAAGGCGGGGCGACAGGCCCGTATCCGGCCTTCGAACCGTTGGGCACCGTCGCCGACGCCTTCGGAGAACGAACTTGACCACCTACCCGCTAGTCGTCACCCGGCGTATGACCGATCATCCGGCCGACAGCCACACCATCGATCGCTATGAGGCCACCGAGGGTTACGTCCAGGCCCGGAAAGCGGCGACGATGACCCGCAACGACCTGGTCGAACTGGTCAAGGATTCTGGTCTTCTCGGAAGGGGCGGCGCCGCCTTCTCCGCCGGCCTCAAGTGGAGCTTCCTTGCGCCCGCCCGACCTGCCTATCTGGTCGTCAATGGTGACGAATCGGAGCCGGGCACCTTCAAGGACCGACAGCTCCTCGAGCGTGATCCCCACCAGATGGTCGAGGGGATCATCATCGCTTCCATCGCCAACGAGGTCCACCACGCGTTCGTCTACATCCGCGGCGAGTATCCGAAGCCCGCCCGGCGGGTTCAAAAGGCGGTCGACGAGGCCTACGCCCGCGGCTATCTCGGCAAGGGCATCTTCGGCGGCTCGTTCGACCTCGAGGTGACCGTCCACCTGGGAGGTGGCGCCTACATCTGCGGTGAGGAGACGGCTCTCATCAACTCCCTCGAGGGCTTGCGGGGTGAACCGAGGCTCAAGCCCCCTTACTTCCCGGCAGCTGTCGGCCTCTATAACAAGCCGACGATCGTCAACAACGTCGAGACGCTCTCCAACTTGCCATACATCCTCAGCAAGGGGGTCGACGACTACAAAGCCCTCGGCCATGCGGCCGACACCGGTACTTTCCTGTTCTCGGTTTCGGGCCACGTTCGCAAGCCCGGCAACTATGAGTTGCCCCATGGCGTTACCTGGAGGGAATTGATTTACGACGTCGCCGGCGGTATCCGCGACGACCGCCAGCTCAAGACCTGGATTCCGGGCGGGGCCTCTGCCCCGTGGTTCGTGCCGGCCGACCATCTCGACCTTCCCGTCACCAAGGACGACACGGCCCAAGCCGGTTCGATGCTTGGTTCGGGGGCGGTGGTGATCATGGATGACACGACCTGCGTGGTCCGCGCCGCCGAACGGATCGTCCGGTTCTTCGCTCACGAATCCTGCGGACAGTGCACACCCTGTCGGGAGGGCACAACGTGGCTGGAGATGATCCTGCGGCGAATCGAGAGTGGTCAGGGACGGGTGGTCGACGCCGATCTCTTGCTCGATGTGTCCGACAACATCTCGGTCGGTCTGGCGTGGCCCCCCAAGATGACGACGATCTGCCCGCTCGGGCCATCGGCGGTGTCACCGATCATCTCAATCAGCAAGTACTTCAAGGACGAGGTGATGGCCCATATCCACGATGGCCGGTGCCCGTTCGCAGTCGCTGCCGAGGTCGGTCATGGCTGAGTCGGTCAAAGTCACGATCAATGGCAACCGATCGTTGAGCCGGTCTGCGATCACTACCGCCGTGACCGACGAGATCGTCAAGATCACCGTCGACGGCAAGGAGATGCAGGTTCCCAAAGGGGAGATGCTGATCAAGGCCGCCCAGGACAACGGCACCTATATCCCCCGTTTTTGTTACCACTCGCGCATGAGGCCGGTGGGAATGTGTCGGATGTGCCTAGTCGAGATCGAGACTCCGAGAGGCCGCGCTCTCATCACCGCCTGCACCAGCCCCGTGGGTGAGGGGATGGTGGTCGACACCAAGTCGGAGGTCGTCAAGAAGGCTCAGGAAGGCGTCCTCGAGTTCCTCCTCATCAACCACCCTCTCGACTGCCCGGTGTGCGATCGGGGCGGAGAGTGCCCCCTTCAGGATCACACCATTGCCTACGGGCCTGGGGAGTCGAGGTTCGTCGAGGAGAAGCGGCATTTCGAGAAGCCGATTCCCGTCTCTGACCTGGTCTACCTCGACCGCGAGCGCTGCATCCTCTGCGCTCGTTGCACGCGTTTCTCTGACGAGGTCTCGGGCGATCCACTGATCGAGTTCATCGATCGAGGCAACTACACCCAGATCAACACTTTTCCCGAGCTGCCCTTCTCGTCCTATTTCTCCGGCAACACGGTTCAGATCTGCCCGGTCGGCGCCCTCACCGCCCGGCCCTACCGGTTCCGGGCCCGGCCCTGGGACCTGGTGGCCGTCGAGTCGACCTGCCCCCACTGCACCTCCGGCGACCGGATCACGGTCCAGGCCAGCCAGAACGAAGTGCTTCGCTTCCTCGGGGTCGACGCTGAGGCCACCAACTGGGGGTGGCTGTCGGACAAGTGCCGTTTCGGGTTCCACTACATCGAATCGGATGATCGGCTCACCGCCCCCCTGATTCGCCAGGCCGACGGTTCGTTCGCCGAGGCCTCGTGGGCCGAGGCTCTCGACCTGGTCGCGTCCCGACTCGGGGAGATACGGGATGCCGGCCAGCAGAGCGCCGTGCTTGGAGGCGCCCGGGGGACCAACGAAGACGCCTACGCGTTGTCCAAGTTCGCCAGGGTTGCCCTCGGGACCAACAACGTCGACGCCCAGATGGACGATGGCCTCGAGCCGCAATTTCTGATCGCCACCCCTGATCGGGCGCTGATCTCTGACCTCGACCAGGCCAGGGCCATCGTGGTGTGGGGATCCGATCTCAAGGAAGAGCATCCGACGCTCTATCTGAGAGTTCGCCATGCTGCCCAGGAACGGGGGGCGACCCTCATTGTCATCCATCCCCGCCGGACCGGCCTCGACGACCGTGCCACCCACCGAATCTCGTATCGGCCCGGGGCCGGGGCCGATGTCTTGACGGGCCTCAAGGGAGACCGCTATCCGGACATCGCCGCTGTCCTGGCCGAGGGGCCCATCGTCGCGTTGGTGGGGAGGACCGGCTACACCGAGGATCCCCGACTGGCCGAGGCCGCGGCCGCCTGGGTGCGAACCCTGCCGGATGCCAAGCTCCTCCCGTTGGTCCGCCGCTCCAATACCTACGGGGCGCTCGACATGGGTCTGGCCCCGAGCCTGCTGCCGGGCCGAGTGGCGGTGGGTTCCTCGGATCTGACAGGGGCATGGGGCGAGATTCCGACGACACGGGGACGCGATGCCCACGCGATCCTGGACGGCCTGGCGGCCGGTGAGATCATTGGCCTCGTGCTGTCGGGAGCGGATCCCGTGCGAGACGCTCCTGACGGATCCTTGGCGAAGGCCGCCATCGACAACGCCCGGTTCGTGGTGTCCATCGACCTCTTCCTGACCGACTCCTCCCGCCTGGCCGACATCGTGCTGCCCGCCGAGGGCTTCTCCGAGAAGGAAGGG
This sequence comes from Acidimicrobiia bacterium, assembly GCA_031389635.1. Lineage (GTDB taxonomy): Bacteria > Actinomycetota > Acidimicrobiia > Spongiisociales > ZC4RG35 > DATEEG01. The sequence goes on from JANMST010000052.1 coordinate 5,428, forward strand.
ACCGTCACCAATGTCGAGGGCAGGGTGCAAAAGGTGGCCCGGGTTGTGCCCGGGCCTGGTCAGAGCCGGCCTGATTGGTCGATCCTCGACGACATTGCTGCGCGTATGGATAGACCGATCGGCCTCGAGTCGGCCGAGTCGATCTTCAAGGAGATCTCGACGGTGGCGGCCGCGTACGACGGAGTCACCTGGGACATGGTCGAGGCCAACCGAGACGGGGTAGTGGTGCCACTGGAGGCAATGCCACGAGCCAATGGGGGCCAACTGTTGTCGTACCTCCCGGCGGACACGCCCGGGAAGGCCCGGTCCGGAGAGTTCGTGCTCCATTACGCCCGAACGATGTTCGATGACGGTGTGCTCCTCCGACACGGGGTGTCCCTGGCCGAGTTGGCTCCGGGTGCTGCGGCACACCTCCATCCCGACGACGCCCGTCGCCTCGGTCTCAATGAGCAGTCAATGGTCGACGTCAAAACCGGCGCCGGCTCGGCCCGTCTCCCGGTTCGCATCGATGAGAGCCTGATCCATGGCGTCGTCTATGTGCCTTTTAATCAGTCGGGAACGCCCTCGTTGGGCTCCGATCCAGTGGTAACCGTCACGAAGGTCTGAGGAGATGTCGGCAGATGGGTTGTTCTTGGTCGCCGAAGTGGACGGGGCGGTGGTCGGGACATTCGAAGTGGTCGATATGGGCAAGCGGCTGATCAAAGGCTGATCCGGGAGAGGTACGAAGTTCCAAGTTCGAAGCGAAACCTCAACCTCGTTATCTCAGCCGTCGGCGTTTAGCCCTCAAACCTCAATGCGGCCCGCCTTGACCAGAACCGACAACGTGTGGATTGTCACCCATGGGTTCATCCGCTTGCGGCTGGTGCCTCCCCAGTCGACGACTGTGGTCCCGCTGCGCGGCTCTACCGACGTCGCATAAAACTTCGCTTCTGCCGGCCACCCGCCATCGGCCAGGCGCTTGGACTCCAGGAGGTCCAGCACTGCGCTGCATCGCTCGTCCCCGAGCAGATCCATTTCAGCCATTGCGACTAGGACTCCGAGGATGTCGTGGTGCCAGTAGAGCGGGTAGTGCAACTTGAGGAAGCTGGGATCGATGGGGCTCCCAGGTCGCCCAGCACGGAAAGCGAGCTCACTGAGGACGTCACGCCTCACCCCCAGGACGACAGAAGGCTCGTCCCGGGTCAACACAGTCTCGATCACGAAGGTCGATACTCGTTTCCATCGGCCCAAACCTAGGTGGTTCTTGTTTGTCCCCTCGCCGATAGGCGGGGGGTTGGTACCGCTGGCTGCCGAATAGGCGGCCAGGGGTAGGGGGGCCTTGGTAAAGCTGTCCTAGAGCTCTACTGACGGGTTTGTTGGGCCGGTCGGGCGGTTCCTAAGCTCCGGCGAGGTATGGACCTGCCCGTTCGACAGATGATGCCGCCCCTGACGTCCGGGATCGATTGATGGACGGCATAGATCTTCTGATCGTTATCGCCCGGGTGGTAGTGGTGTTCGTGATCCTGCTCGGCACCACGGTGCTGAACGTCTGGATCGAGCGCAAGGTGCTGGCCAAGATGCAGAACCGGGTAGGGCCCAACCGCGCCGGACCTTGGGGACTCCTGCAGACAGTGGCCGACGGCCTCAAGCTGTTCTTCAAGGAATCGATCACACCTCGCAAAGTTGAGTACGGGATCTTCGTGCTGGCACCCTTCCTGGCGATCATCCCGGCGTTCCTGATCTTCCTGGTCGTCCCGTTCGGGAGACCGTTCACCATCGGGGGCCATGAGGTGATCCTCCAGGGCGCCGACCTCAACATCGGAGTCCTGTTCATCCTCGCCATGTCTTCCCTGGCGGTCTACGCGGTGGTGCTGGCGGGATGGTCGTCCGGGTCCAAGTATCCGCTGTTGGGAGGCGTGCGGGCTACCGCCCAGGCGATCTCCTACGAAGCAGCGATGGGACTGGCGATGGTTTCGGTGGTCATGTTCTCCTCCACGAGCGGGGACGGTGGGACCCTATCGCTGGCAGGAATCGTCGAACGGCAGGCGGGCACGTTCGCCGATGTCTTTCCCAACCTCTCCGCGATCGCTCAATTCATCCCGAGATGGAACCTGATTCCCCAGTTCGTCGCTTTTGTCATCTTCTTCGTGGCCATCACTGCTGAGACCAATCGGTCCCCATTTGATCTGGTCGAGGCCGAGCAGGAACTGGTGGGCGGTTTTCACACCGAGTACGGCGGCATGCGCTTCGCCATGTATCAGCTCGCCGAGTACTCCAACATCTTCTCGATGTGCGCCATCTGCGCCAGCCTGTTCCTCGGGGGATGGAACGGTCCCACCTGGGACGGCAGTCTCCCTGCCTTCATCTCGGGGGTGCTTCCGACCTTCTGGCTCCTGGTCAAGACCTATGCCCTGTTCTTCGTCCTGATCTGGCTGCGGGCCACCCTGCCCCGGATGAGATATGACCAGCTCATGCAGCTGGGTTGGAAGCGGCTGATTCCCGGCGCCCTGGTCTGGCTCATCCTTTCTACGGTCGTCATCGGCATCCGCCAGTTCGGTCTCCCCTGGAATCCCCAATGAGCGGCAAGCAATCGGTTAGGAGCAGCTGATGGGTGCCCTGGGAGAATTCTTCAAAGGTCTTCGGGTGACCGGCAAGGTGATGGTCGACACCGTCGTCGGCGACGGTCTCGTCACCACTCAGTACCCCAAGGAGTTCCGTCAGAAACCGCAGCGGTTCCATGGCCGCCATGTTCTCAACCGCTACCCCGACGGTATGGAGAAATGTATTGGCTGCGAGCTCTGCGCCGGAGCCTGCCCGGCCCGGTGCATCTATGTCCGCGGGCTCGACAACCCCCCGGGCCAGCCGGTCAGCCCTGGTGAGCGGTTCGGATTCGTCTACGAAATCAACATGCTTCGCTGCATCTTCTGCGCCCTTTGTGTAGAGGCCTGCCCCACCGAAGCCATCACCATGAGTTCGTTGTTCGAGATGTCGACCACCAATCGTGACGACGCCATTTACACCAAGAATGAGCTCCTGATGCGTCCGGATGGCTCGGTCCCGCACATGTTCCCCGATGATCCGTTGGCCCAGCATTCAGAGTTGGAGACGGCTGACGGGTGGCTGCGGGCCACCGCTCCCAGCGGCGTCGCCGCCTACGAAGGGATCAAATCGTGGCAGGGGACCCCGGGCTCAGCCAACTGGGATCCCGAGCCCACCCAGGATGAAATCGACCAGTGAAAGTCTCAAGCCTCAAGCCTCAAGTTTCAAGCCTCAAGCCGCGTTCTGGCTTGAGACTTGAGGCTTGTGACTTGCGGCCTGCAGAAATGGAACGAGGCCTGATCTGATGGTCGAGCTTGTGGTGTTCCTTTTGATGGGCGGCGCCTCGATCCTCGGGGCTCTCACCGTTATCCGCGCCCGCAACCCCGTCTACGCCGCCATGGGTCTGTTGGCGACCCTGTTCTCGATCGGCGTCCTCTATGTCCTCAACCTCGCTCACTTTGTGGCGGCGGTGCAGATCATCGTCTACGCCGGCGCCGTGATGACCCTGTTCTTGTTCGTGATCATGTTGATCGGCGTCGACAAGACAGAAGACCTCAGTGAAACCATTCCCCACCAGCGTCGCCTGGCCATGGCGCTCGGACTGGTGGGGGTCGGCATCGCCATCGCCCTCGTCGCCCGGGGCAGGTTTTCGTGGGTGCCGGTGGTATCGGTCCTGGCCGATCCGCAGGCGACCAACGGAACGGTCGAAGCCATTGCCGAACCGCTGTTCGGTGAGTGGGTCCTGGCGTTCGAAGCCACCGCGCTGCTGCTCACCATCGCTGCCGCCGGTGCGATCGCCCTCGCCTCGCACCGCCGGCCTGGCGCCGGTTTGGAGCAGGGGACGGGGGTCAATTGAACTTCGTGGTGACTCCGGGTTGGTACATGACACTTGCGGCGATTCTGTTCGGGATCGGGGCGCTGGGAATCATGGTCAGGCGCAATGCCCTGGTCATGTTCATGTGCATCGAGTTGATGCTCAATGCAGTGAACCTCACCTTCATTGCTGCCGGTCGGGCCCTGGGCAACCTTGATGGGCAACTGGCAGTGTTCTTCGTTCTGGTTGTGGCCGCGGCCGAGGTTGTGGTCGGTCTGGCCATCATCGTTGCGATCTTCCGCCTCCGCCAGACCGCCTCCGTAGACGACCTGACGGAGATGAAAGGTTGAGCATGAGGAACATGCTCAACAGACGTAAGACGCTAGACGCCAGACGCAAGCCAGAACTCACAACTCTTGAACCGGAAACTTCTGGCGTCTTGCGTCTGGCGTCTAGCGTCTCAGAGGTTCCGAGATCATGAACCTCCAGGACATGCTTTGGCTGGTTATCGCCCTTCCTCTGGCGGGAGCTGTCTTTCTGCACTTCTTCGGACGGCGCGTTGGTGAGCCCCGAGCGGGCTACCTCGCCTCGCTCGCCGTAGCCGGCTCCTTCGCCATTGCCCTTGGTGCCTCACTGCCGTTCTTCTCCAACAGTTCTCATGGCGTCCAAATCGTGCTCTGGGAATGGATGCCGTCGATCGGAGCCAGTTTTGAGATCACCTGGGATCCGCTCGCCGCCCTGATGACGCTGGTCGTCACCGGGGTTGGCTCTCTCATCCACATCTACGCCATCGGTTACATGCACGGCGACCCCCGATTCTCCCGCTTCTTCACCTACCTCAATCTGTTTGCGGCGTCGATGTTGACCCTGGTCCTGGCGGGCAACTTCGCCATGCTCTTCCTGGGCTGGGAACTAGTTGGCCTGTGCTCGTTTCTGTTGATTTCCTTCTGGTTCACCAAGCCCGCGGCGGTCGCCGCCGGGAAGAAGGCCTTCATCGTGAACCGGATCGGCGACCTCGGCTTCCTCGTCGGCCTGATGCTGATATTCCTGTCGTTCCACACGCTCTCATTCACCGGAATCTTCGAGCGGGCCGAGGAAGTGCTGTCTCCCAACATGGCCACCGCCATCGGCTTGCTGATGCTGGTCGGAGCCGCCGGCAAGTCGGCCCAGATCCCTCTCTACGTCTGGCTCCCCGACGCGATGGAGGGCCCGACTCCGGTATCGGCCCTGATCCACGCCGCGACGATGGTCACAGCCGGGGTCTACGTCATCGCCCGGTCGGCCGCCATCTTCGAGATCTCACCGGTGGCCGGGCCCGTCGTCGCCACCGTCGGTGCGGTCACCGCATTGTGGGCGGCCACGATCGCGATCGCTCAAACCGACATCAAGCGAGTTCTGGCCTACTCAACCATCAGCCAGCTCGGCTACATGTTCCTCGCTGTCGGGGCTGCCGGATACGTGGCCGGGGTGTTTCACCTGATGACCCATGCCTTCTTCAAAGCGCTGCTCTTCCTCGGGGCCGGTTCGGTCATCCACGGGATGCACGACCAGCAGGACATGACGAAGATGGGCGGCCTCCGCAAGGCCATGCCTGTGACTGCGGCCACGATGGCGGTCGCTACTGTCGCCATCGCCGGCATCCCACCTCTAGCCGGGTTCTGGTCCAAGGATGAGATTCTGGGAGTCGCTTTCGGCAAAGGAGGCTGGTTCAGCGTCCTCTGGGTGGTTGGATTGGTCACCGCTTTGCTCACAGCGTTCTACATGACTCGGCAATTCGTCCTGGTGTTCATGGGTGAGCCGCGCTGGGACCCCGACGTTCATCCGCATGAATCGCCAAGGGTGATGACCCTTCCTTTGATCGTGCTGGCCGGCCTCTCGATCGTCGGCGGTTTTGTGAACACACCGTTCCGCCTCGGCCTGGAACACTTCCTGGAGCCGTCCTTCGAAGGCGTGCAGATGTCACACCCACCCGAAGGCTGGGGAATGTTCGCCCTGCTCGCCGCCCTACGTCGGTGCGGGTCTTGCGGGAGCCGGAGCCGCCGTCCTGACCTACAACCGCCCGGCAGAGTTGTGGCGTCGGTTCGAGACCTCCTTCGGAAAGACCTGGGAGGCGTGGCAGAACGCCTATTGGGTGGACGACCTCTACGGAATGGCGATCGTCAACCCGGGAAGGAAGGCGGCCGAAGCAGCGGCGTTTCGCTTCGACCTGCCGGTCGTCGATGGTTTGGTCAACAGAGCAGGCCGGTTGGTCAGGGAGGTGGCCGGCTGGGCCCGGGGCCTGCAGACCGGCCTGGTTCGAAGCTACGGCCTCCTCCTCGGCGCCGGAACAATCGCAGTAATCGCCTGGATGCTGGCGAGGGGAGCATGATGGCCGTCGCTGCGCGCCGGCCCGTTTTGCGTTATGCGTTCTGCGTTTTGCGTTTGGAACGCACCACCCACCACGCACCACGCACCACGCCCGGAGGGCTCCCATGCTGACCGCCCTCATCGTCCTTCCCGCCGTTGGGGCTCTTGTTGTCGCGTTGCTTCCTCGGCGCCGGACCGAGCTCTACATGCCCATCGGAGTCACCCTCTCGCTCCCGGCCTTAGCGCTTTCGGGCTATCTCTTCGCAACCTTTGAATCGGGGGTCGCCAGCTTCCAGTTCGTCGAGCGTGTGGCCTGGTACGAACCGTGGGCGGTCTACTGGCATCTGGGCGTCGACGGTATCTCGCTCCCGCTGGTGATCCTGACGGCGCTGCTGGTGCCAATCGCTCTGGCAGCCTCGACCGCCATCAAGCACAGGGTGAAGGAGTTCGTGGTCTACACCC
>JANMST010000024.1:0-4941 GCA_031389635.1 Acidimicrobiia bacterium
TGACGGTCGAACTGATCAACCCGATCGCCATGGATGAAGGTTTACGGTTCGCCATCCGGGAAGGTGGACGGACCGTCGGAGCCGGCCGGGTAATCAAAATCAACAAATAGTCGCAAGCCGCAAGCCTCAAGCCTCAAGCCCGGACTTGCGACTTGCGACTTGAGACTTGAGACCCGAAACCACAGAGACGAGCGAGCAAGAATAATGGCATCTGACAAGAGACCGCCCCTCACCCTCGCGTGCGAGGAGTGCAAGCGTCGCAACTATGTGACCACCAAGAGCAAGGCCAACACCCGCGAGCGATTGGAACTCGCCAAGTACTGCCGGTGGTGCCGAAAGCACACCAAGCACCGCGAGACCCGATAGCCGGCCTCTCGCCTGATGGAGGCCTACATGGAGGCGCCAGATGGAGGCGATTGAAGGCAAGAGGTACGGCCCGTACCCGCTCCGGGTCTGTGCTGAGAAGGTGGCGGACTTCGTCACCGCTACTTCCGACGATGCCGCTCGCTGGACCGAGTTCGCCCCACCGGGATGGGCGGCGGCGGTCCTTTTCGTCGTTGCCCCGGTGCTTCTGACGGATCCGGATCTCGGTGATGCCGGAACCTCGGTAATCCACGGGGAGCAGCGATTCGAGTGGGCCCGACCGCTGCCCGTCGAGGCGGATCTGAGCGTCACCGGCGTTGTTTCCAAAGTGCGAGAACGAGGCGGGGTCTTCTTCACCACTTTCGAATTCGAAGCGAAGGACCAGGAGGGGCCCCTAGTCCAAGGAGCGTCGATCTTCCTGATGTCGGGATCGGCCTCGCCCGCCTCGGGCGGTGAAGCGGTGGAGCAGCCGCCTCCGGCCGCTCGCGGCGCCAGCGATCCCCTGCCGAGCCTGCAATCAGCCTATGGCGGGGGGCCCGGTGCCTTTCCGCTCTTTCCTTCACTACGGCGCTCCGCGGCGCGGTCCGATCTGGTGCGATATGCCGGAGCAACCAGGGACTTGAATCCGATCCACTGGGATCACGATTCGGCCGTTGCCGCCGGACTCCCGACCGTCGTAGTTCACGGCCTGCTCCAGGCCACCTGGCTCCTCAGCGCGGCCAGCGTTCTGTCGGAACACGCCGCACCCATCGCCGAGGCACGTTTTCGCTTCCGGTCTCCGATGATCGCCGGCTCCGAGGCCGCCATCACCGGTGATGTGAAAGGAACGGAGGCTTCGGCCCGATTGGCCATTGGAGACCGGGAGATCGTTTCTGCCACCATGACGCTTCGGTAACTACATGAGCAGCTCGAGTGTCGAACTACCAAATGATGCGGAACTGGTCGCGTTGGCCCGCGAGGGCGATCGCTCGGCGTTTTCCGAACTGCTCGAGCGTCATGGCCGCGAGGTCTACGGTCTGGCGTTTCGCCTTACCCATGACCACGAGCTCGCCTCCGATGTTGCCCAGGAGACCTGGATTCGGGTGTGGCGGGGGCTGTCGTCGTTCCGGGGCGATGCGGCCTTCTCAACCTGGTTGTACCGGATCGCAGTCAACACCGCTTCCACCGCACGGCGCCGTCATGCCCGGCATCAACAGACCGCTCTCGCCGACGTCGTGGAGCCCGAGGATCACAGCAACCCCCAACCCGAGGGCAGGGTCGATCAACTGGAGCTCAGGAATCGGCTCGGGCAGGCTCTCAGCCAGCTTCCACCGGGTTTGCGAACGGTGGTGGTGATGAAGGACGTGTACGGGTGGTCGCACTCCGAGATCAGCACGGCGCTCGACATCTCGGTCACGGCGGCCAAGGTTCGTCTTCATCGCGCGCACCAGCGGCTGCAACGTTATTTGCACGAGGAGTCGGGATGATTCGCTGTGTTGTCTATCGGAACCTCCTCACCGCTGTCGTCCTGGCAGGAGAGGAACCTGGTTGGCCGCTTGGTTCTCACACGGGTCAGTGCATCAAGTGCCAGGCCCATGTTGCTTCTTTGCGGGCTACCCGGCGGCGCCTTGCTGAGCTCGGCAACGAGCAGATAGCGGCTCCGGCCGGCTTCGAGTCTCAGGTCATGGACAGCCTTGAGAGCGAGGCCCAGCCGCAGGTTCCCAACGGCCGATGGGTGAGAGCGGCTGGCGCCAGCATGGCCGCTGCGCTGTTGGCCGCTGTCTGGATGCGTCGCCGGGCCTTGGCCAGAACCTGATCCGGCCAAACCTGACCTGCCAAACCTGACCTGCCAAACCTGTGTGACAGGCCGGGAGAGACCGGGGTCTAGAATTGGTGACACTGACAGTCACGTTGGGCGATGATTTGGTGGTTTCCCACAGAGGGGCGGGCCTCGTATACTTCTAATCCCGCCCTGACCCCATAGGGGTGTAGCTCTAATTGGTCAGAGCGCCGGTCTCCAAAACCGGAGGTTGTGGGTTCGAGTCCCCCCACCCCTGCCTAGGCGTGTTCGAAAACTGGAAATAGGGAAGAGAATGAACCGAGAAATGCGCCGGCTCATGGAGCGCGAAGAGCGGCTCCAAAAGCGCGATCAGGGCAAAGGCGGCTCTGGCAAAGGGCCGCGCGCTCCTCGGCCCGGAGGCCCTGGAAATGGCAGTGGACCGGGCGGACCAGTCGTCGAGCGCAAGCCGATCTGGGTTCGTCTCGGAAACTTCCTTCATGAGGTCCGTCAGGAGCTGAAGAAGGTCTCGTGGCCCAGCCGCGAGCAGATGGTCGCCTTCACGGCCATCACCCTCGCTGTGACCAGCGCGTTGACGCTGATCGTGTTCGGCCTCGACGTCGCAATGAAGGAAGCCGTCATCAATCTGTTGCAACCATGACCACCGACTCGATTCCGCCGGTCGAAGAACTGGAGGAGCCGGCCGAGGCTCCGGTCAGCCCCTTTGACTTGCCCGGAGACTGGTATGTCATCCACTCCTATTCCGGTTACGAGAACAAGGTGAAGGTCAATCTCGAAACCCGGATCCGGTCGATGCACATGGAGAACCGGATCTTTGAAGTGCACATCCCCCTGGAGGATGTTGTCGAGATCAAGAATGGCAAGAAGGTCACCGTCGCCCGGAAGGTGTTCCCCGGGTACATCCTGGTTCGGATGCACCTGGATGACGACTCCTGGTACGCGGTCCGGAACACTCCCGGAGTTACCGGGTTTGTCGGCGGCAACAACAAGCCGACCTCTCTCTCCCGCCGCGAGGTCGAGCGTTTCCTCGGAGTTCAGAAGGAAGAGGAAAAGGTCAAGCCCCGTTTCAAGCCGGCTTGGGAAGTGGGTGAGACTGTGCGAGTTGTGTCAGGTCCGTTTGCGGACTTCAACGGCGTGATCGAGGCGATCAACCTCGATCAGTCGAAGGTCACGGTGCTCGTCAACATTTTCGGTCGCGATACGCCCGTCGAACTCGGCTTCGACGACATTCAGAAGAACTGAGCTTCAAGCCTCAAGTCTCAAGCAGAATCAGGGAAATCAAAATCATGGGTAGAAAAAGACTCGTCACCACGCTCAAGCTGCAGTTGCCGGCCGGTCAGGCCACCCCTGCTCCTCCAGTGGGAACCGTGCTGGGTCCGCATGGGATCAATCTGATGGACTTCGTCAAGGCCTACAACGAAGCCACTTCCTCGCAGAGGGGAATGATCCTCCCGGCCGAGGTCTCGATCTACGAAGACCGCACCTTTACCTTCGTCATCAAGACTCCTCCCGCCCCCGCCCTCCTTCGCCAGGCAGCTCGGGTCGAGAAGGGATCGGCCGAACCCCACAAGGTCAAAGTGGGCTCGGTCACCAGGGCCCAGGTCAAGGAGATCGCCCAGATCAAGATGCCGGACCTGAACGCCAACGACATAGATGCAGCGATGAAAACCGTCGAAGGCACGGCCCGTTCGATGGGGATCAAGGTCGAGGGCTAACAAGAGCGTGGTGCGTTATGCGTGGTGCGTAACGCAAGACGCACCACGCAAAACGCAATACTGCGACCCGGCAGGGTCGCCTAGTGGGAGATCGGTGAACCCGATCGCCTGAACCACAAGGAGATGGAACATGCCAAGAGGCAAGAAGTACGAGGAGTCGGCCAGTCGATTCGACAAGCTGACTCCATACCCCGCCGCCGACGCGGTGGAGTTGGTCAAGAACATGGCATCAGCCAAGTTCGACGAGACGGTTGAAGCTGCGTTTCAGCTCGGAATCGATCCTCGCAAGGCCGACCAACTGGTGCGCGGCACCGTGGCACTGCCCCACGGGACCGGAAAGCAGATTCGCGTTGCTGTGTTTGCCCCGGCCGACAAGGCCAAGGAAGCCCAGGATGCCGGTGCCGACCTGGTGGGTGGCAAGGAATTGGTGGCTGAGCTGGCCGCCGGCCGCGATCTCGATTTCGATCTCGCCATCGCCACACCCGACATGATGGCCGAGGTGTCAAGCTCGGTCGCATCCTCGGGCCCCGCGGGTTGATGCCGAACCCCAAGGCAGGAACCGTCACCCCCGACGTCGGCAAGGCCGTCGGTGAGTTCAAGGCAGGACGCATCGAGTACCGCAACGACCGGTTCGGGAACGTTCATGTCCCGGTGGGCAAGGCCTCGTTCACGTCTGAGCAGCTGGTCGCCAATCTGGCGGCCCTCACCGCCGAGATCATGAGGGTCAAACCCTCGTCAGCCAAGGGCCGCTACATGAGGCAGCTCGTGATCTCCTCGACGATGGGACCAGGCGTCAAGGTCGACGTCGGCAAGGTCGAGGATCTGACGGCGTTAGCCCGCTAGTCATCAACCGGGTTGGGCCCCTTTTGCCGGTTTTGGCGCGGGCGATCGACTCCGGGGGAGCCAGGGCTCCGCGCCAAAACCTCAGGAAGTCGCGATGAAGGGCCCCGTATGGGGCCCTTCATCTCAGAGATAGGGGGGTGCCGGGTTCCCCGGTTGACCGTTGAGGCTATCGGTTGCCAGGTCCACCGTCCGTACGGAGCGCCCGTCTTCCATTGCTCTCTCACCGCAGGGTAGGGACTGCGG
>JANMST010000032.1:0-6771 GCA_031389635.1 Acidimicrobiia bacterium
ACCCCCGGTTCGATGAGGGCGATCGGACCATGCTTCATCTCGCCGGCGGCATAGCCTTCCGCCCGAACATAGGCGATCTCCTTGAGCTTGAGGGCGCCTTCCATCGCCACCGGGAAATCACCCGATCGACCGAGGAAGAACACATCCCTGGTGTTGGAGAAGTCGCGGGCAAGGCGGGAAATGCCCTCGGATGCCGCCAGCGTCTCCTCGACCAGGGCCGGTAGCCCTTTCACCGCTTCGCCCAGGTGGGTCAGGGTGCCTTCGTCTTCAGACCCGCGGACTTGGGCAAGGTAAAGGCCGAGCAATTGCATCGCCACCAACTGCGTGGTGAAGGTCTTGGTGGCCGCAACGCCGATCTCGGGGCCTGCCCGGGTGTACAGGACGGCGTCGGCTTCACGGGCCAGAGCCGAATCGACAACATTCGTGACACCGATCAGGGTCGCACCCTGCGCCTTGGCGTAACGGACGGCCGCCAGCGTGTCGAGGGTCTCACCCGATTGGGAGATGCCAATCACCAGGGACCGCCGATCCAGGACCGGGTCCCGATACCTGAACTCCGAGGCGATATCGATTTCGACCGGAAGCCTGGTCCATCGTTCGATGGCGTACTTGGCCATCATCGCCGCGTGATACGAGGTGCCACAAGCAATCACGAAGGCCTTGTCAACGTCCTGGAGACGGGAAGGATCAATGCCCAAATCGTCGAGGTGGACGTGTCCGTCCTTGTCGATTCGACCCCGGATGGTGTCGGCGATGGCCTTAGGTTGCTCGTAGATCTCCTTCTCCATGAACGTTTGGAAGCCGCCTTTCTCGGCAGCCTCGAGATCCCACTCGATCTGGCGCTGAACGGGTGTGATCGCATTGCCATCAAGATCGGTGATGGTCACCGAGTCCCGGCGGATCGAGACCACCCGATCGTCATCGACGATCAGCATCTGGCGGGTGTGCTCGAGAAACGCCGGAATGTCGGAGGCGATGAAGTTCTCGCCTTCCCCCTTGCCGACCACTAGCGGACTACCCCGCCGCGCCCCTACCAACAGATCCGGGTCGGAGGTTCTCATCAAGACGAGCGCCAGGGAGCCATCGGCGATTCGCATGACCCTCCTGACCGCCTCGTCGAGAGGGAGATCCGCCATCTCCTCGATCATGTGAGCTACGACTTCGGTGTCGGTGTCGGAGGCGAACTCGTGGCCGCGGGCGAGTAGCTGCGCTTTCAGCTCTGCCCAGTTTTCGATGATCCCGTTGTGAACCACAATCACGTCGCCCTCGCAGTCCCGATGAGGATGGGCGTTGATCGTGTTGGGAACGCCGTGGGTAGCCCAACGGGTGTGCCCGATTCCGGTATGCGCCGGCGGAATCGGAGCCTGGGCCAGCGTCCGCTCGAGCTCGGCGATACGGCCGACCTTCTTGACCACCGAGATGCCATGGTCCTGTTGAATCGCGATGCCGGCCGAGTCGTACCCGCGGTATTCGAGACGAGCCAACCCTGGAATCAAGACGTCGACCACCGATCGCGGGCCGACATAACCAACAATGCCGCACATGAGATGTCCTTTCGATGAGCGACCGCCACGACCTCACCAGGCCACCGGTTGGGCTGGTAGTACACGTCGCCCACTGGGTCATCCCATGGGGCGTCCTACTGGGTCGTCCCACCGGGTCGTCCTATTTGGGGATCACCCCAGGTGGGTCACTTCACATCGAGAGAACCTCTGTGCCGGAGTCACCTCCGGTGTTTCAGTGCTCCCGTTACGACCGTGAAGGGCCGGGAAGGCATCCGCCGAAAATTTCGATGACCTTCCTCCTCGTCACCTCTCCATTACGGAGAGGCCAGGCGCTTTAGCTCGAGAACGTTTTGGTCGCGTTCCGGTTCGAACTGAGTCACACCGACCCGATTTCTGCAACCACCTCCATCCATCCACTCGAATATCGGCCGGAAGCCGTCAACTCGCCAGCTCCTTGGCCACTACCTCTGCTAGGCGATCAGCGTAGCCCACTGCGCTGTCCTGGCTAGAGGCTTCCACCATTACCCGGACCACCGGCTCGGTGCCGGAGGCGCGAACCAGGACCCTGCCATCGTCGCCCAGTTCCTTTTCGGCCTGGCGAACGGCCCTCCAAACCCCTTTTGCTTCATCCAACTGCACCCCTCGACCAACCTTGACATTGCGCAGCACCTGGGGATACTCGGTCATTGCCTGGTGCCGGAGCTCCCTGAGTTGCAACCCGGTCCCGGCGACGACGTCAAGAAGGCGAACTGCGGTCAACAGTCCATCGCCTGTGCGTCCCTTGTCGAGAAAGATGATATGTCCGGATTGTTCTCCGCCGAGGACGGCTTTGCGGGCCTGCATCTCTTCGAGGACGTAGCGGTCGCCCACCTTGGTTTCGACCATCTCGATCCCGGCGTCTTTCATCGCCTTGCGGAAACCGAGATTGGACATGACCGTGGTCACCACCACGTTGCCCTTAAGTCGCCCCTGGGTCTTCCAGTGCCGGGCGATGATGGCCATGATCACGTCCCCATTCAGGGGAAGGCCGTCCTCGTCGAAGGCCAGGAGCCGATCGGCATCACCGTCGAAGGCGAGGCCGATGCGCCCGTTGACCTTGGCGGCAAGGAACTCTGGATGGGTGGATCCACAACCAAGGTTGATGTTGGTTCCGTCGGGCTCGACCGCCCACTCTTCGACGGAAGCGTGCAGCTTGCGGAGCATGGCGGGAGCGGCCCGAAAGGCGGCGCCGTTGGCCCCGTCGATCACGATCTCGAGGCCGCGATAGCTGTACTTGGCGGTAGAAGCCAGGAAGGAGACGTAGCGGTCAAAGGCTTTCTTGTCGAAGAAGCGGGTCCCGATCTTTTCGCCGCCCGGAATGCGGGTGCTGGGATTGCGAAGCCGCGCCTCGATCCGATCCTCGTCGGCATCGGTCAGCTTGGTTCCCTGGGCCGATAGGAGCTTGATGCCGTTGTCCGCGGCCGGGTTGTGGGACGCCGAGACAATGGCCCCCATGGTGGCGCCGCTCTCGGCAGTCAAATAAGAGATGCCCCCTGATGGCATGACCCCGACCTCGATGGTGTCGATCCCGGCTGATTGAAAGCCCGCCTGGAGAGCAAGCGAAAGCATCTCACCGGAACGGCGGGTGTCCCGTCCGACGACGACTGGTCCCATCGAGAGCTGAAGACCGGCAGCACGACCGATGGCGACCGCCAGTTCAGGAGTGAGCTCGAGGTTGGCAACCCCACGCACTCCGTCAGTGCCGAACAGGCGCTGGCCGGGAGCCAGCAGAGCGTTCGGCCGGGAGGCGCCAATCATGTGGTGCGTGGTGCGTGGTGCGTGGTGCGTTCACATCCCAGACATGACCTATTCAGTGTTGGGTCAACCATGCTTTGGGAGGCGAGACGCATGAATCCTCAAGCTAGCCGCAAGCCAAGGAATCCCGTTCTTAAACGCAAAACGCACCACGCAGAACGCACCACGGCTCCTCAGCGCTTGGTGTACTGCTTTGCCTTCCGGGCTTTCCGCAGGCCGTACTTCTTGCGCTCGACGGCACGGGCATCGCGGGTCAGCAAACCTGCCTTCTTGAGCGTTGGGCGCAGTTCCGGGTCGTATTCGATCAAGGCCCTGGCAATTCCGAGACGGAGGGCGTCGGCCTGGCCGTTGACTCCGCCGCCCTCAAGGGTGGCGTCGACATCGAACCGGTTCTGGGTCTGCGTGAGCTGCATCGGTTCCATGACCCGCATCCTGATTGCCATCGTGGGGAAGAAGTCTTCGAGGGCTCGGCCGTTCAAGACGAGTATCCCTGCCCCGTCACGGAGTCGCACCCTGGCGACGGCCTCTTTGCGGCGACCGACCGTCTGGGCGATGGGCTTGGGCATCAGCCTTCCACCTTTCTGAGATTGAGTTCATAGGGCTTGGGCATCTGCGCTTCGTGAGGATGGTTGGAACCGGAGTAGACCTTGAGCTTGCGAATCAATTGTCGGCCCAGGCGATTCTTCGGGAGCATCCCTCTGACGGCCCGCTCGACAACCGCTTCGGGTCGGCGCGCACGGAGGTGTTCGAAATTCTCCGCCTTGAGACCACCCGGGTAGCCGGAGTATCGGTAGTAAATCTTGTCCTGGCTCTTCTTCGATGTCACTGCAACTTCGGAGGCGTTGACAACGATCACGAAGTCGCCGGTGTCGACATGAGGAGCGAAGATCGGCTTGTGCTTGCCCCTCAGCAGCGTGGCGACCACGGTGGCGAGACGCCCGAGTGGCATGCTGGCAGCGTCGATGACCCACCACTGACGTTCGACGTCGACGGCTTTGGGCGCAAAGGTTTTGTTCGTGTTCATGTAAAGAGGCTCCGGACAGCCCGAACAGTGATGCTGACGGGGAAACAAGCGCTCCGAACCGGAGCCATGACATGATAATGCCAACCGGGCCAATGAGCCAAACCTAGGGGACCAGTCCCAACAGGCCCGGAAGTTGGCCCACCGACTCGATCCGGGGCGAGTGCTCCGGTGTCAGGTCGAAGGGATCTATCAGCACCGAGGCGGCGAGCCCGGCTCCAATTGCCCCACCTACGTCGTGGTAGATCGAATCGCCCACGTACCAGGCGCCGGACGGATCAACGCCGAGCCGTTCCAGGGCATGAACGAATATGGCAGGGTCGGGCTTGCTCAAGCCAACCTCGTGGCTGTCCAGCACGAACTCGAAAAGGCCGTCAAAGCCGGCCCGGGAGAGGGACTCTCGAACCGATCCGTCCGAGTTGGAGACGACCGCTAACCGTAGGCCCATCTCCTTCAGTTCCCTGACCGCATCGATCGTCCCCTCGATCGCCGACGTCCAGAGGCCGTAGCCATTGTTGGTCAGACGAGACCCCAGTTCGGGTTCGGCTAGGCCGATGCCGCCGAAGTAGTGAGCTTGCCACCATGCCCAGTTCCGGTCCTCCCCCGCCATCCGCAAGCGGGCAAAGGCATCCATCGCCCGGTAGTGGGCTTCGAAGGCAGTCTCGGAATCGACCGGATGACCCAACAATCGGGAAAGGGCAACGGGATCTTGGAGTACCAGCGTCCCGCCTGCATCAAAGAGAATCGCGTCCGGTTTCGCCATGCGTCTCACGCCTCAAGTCTCAAGTCTCACGTATCAAGTCTTCGGATTTCCGTGTGACGTGTGACGTCTGACGTGCGACGCCCCCACGTCCTCGGCGCTTGATACCTCCCACCCACACTCAATACCCAACTTCCCACAGGATCAGGCCGTGGGGTGGGGCCATGTTTGAGGCCTTGGATCGGTCCCTGGCCGCCAGAACGGTTTCAATCTCTTCGGCCCGCCGACGACCCTTGCCGACATCGATAATGAACCCGACGATCGAGCGCACCATCTGATGGCAGAAGGCATTGGCGGCGATGGTGAACACCGTCATCTCGCCTTCCAGGGCCCATGCGGCAGACAGGACCCTGCGGGTGGTCGAGCCGTTGTCAGGGGTGCGGCAGAAGGAGGCGAAGTCGTGTTCACCGACAAGTCTCTCGGCGGCGTCGTTCATCGCGGCCAGGTCGAGCGGATCGACGACGTGCCAGCACGTGTGCCGGTTGAGAGGATCAGCCAGAGGCGCATTGAGAATGAGGTACCGGTACCGCCGCCACCTGGCTGAGAACCTCGCACTGAAGTCGTCGACGGCCTTCTCCACCGATTTAACGACGACTTCCGGTCCCATCATCCCGTTCAACGATCGGGCCAGCCGGGGAAGGTCGAGCTCGTCGTCCCATTCGAAGCTCGCTACTTGTTGGCGGGCGTGAACGCCGGCGTCGGTTCGTCCGGCTCCAGTCGTGGTGACCTCACTTCCCAGCACTCTGGCAAGGCGCTCTTCGAGAACACCCTGAACGGTTCTCTGTCCGGCCTGTCGGGCAAAGCCCCGGAAGGCGGTGCCGTCGTAGCCAAAGTCGATCCGATAGAGAGGCATCAGAAGCGGAAGAACGCAGCTCCCAGGAGGGTCTGGATGAGGTATATAAGCGCGGCCCCGAGGGCGACAGCCGCGCCCGCATCGACCCAGCGCATGCCGAAGACGACCTTGGCGACTACGACCAGAAGGGCGATGTACCAAAGCACTCCTACCCAGTCGTAGCCGACGGCTCCCAGAAGCAATGGCAGGCTGGCGAAACCGGCCGTGCGGATCATGGTCTGGGGATCGCCATTGCCTTTGAGGAGTTTGGTAGCCATCAACCAGATAGCAAAAGAGAGAAACAGCCAGCCAGCGATGCCGATGATCACCCCCTCCAGAATGCCGAGGAGATCGAATGATCCGAACCGAAGCGACGTGACGAGGAGCACGATGGCATGTACGGCCCCCACAATCATTACCGCGTCGGCTGTGGCGCTGTGTTCGAACATCACTTGCCGGGCTGTGCGCTGATCGAAGAACGTCAGCCGGATCGCCTTCTGGACGGACTCCATCTGGCCGACCTTACCGGCGCCGCAAACTGACGCCACCGACTCCGTGATCGCCATTCTTGTGGAGGATCAACGTGGCGCGATCCCGGGTCGGGAGGATGTTCGCTTCCAGATTCACGAGGTTGATCTCGCGCCAGATACGGCGACTCTCGGCGATCGCATCATCGTCGGAGAGACTTACATAACGATGAAAATATGACGCCGGATCGCGAAAGGCAGTGTCGCGCAGCGTCAGGAACCGAGCGACGTACCACTCTTCGATGTCCGCCGGATCGGCATCGACGTAGATCGAGAAGTCGAAGTAGTCCGACACGAAAGCTCCGGTGGCGCCTCCCTGGAGAACATTGAGG
>JANMST010000051.1:0-12734 GCA_031389635.1 Acidimicrobiia bacterium
GTCTGCCTAGCGACTTCGAGACCCTCGTGATCGCTGCAACTCCCAGCGAGCTCGAGACGGCGGCCGAGAGGCTGGCCGGCGGACCCCCCAACGTCGGCTTCTTCGGATGGAAGGACTTCGCCGACGGAAGCCTGGGAGGTCGTACGGCCGCTCTGTACGAGCCCTACAGCGACGACCCCGGCAACACGGGGATTCTTCGCTTCGACGCGGACACGGCCCTGCAGATGGCAGACGCCTGCCTCGGCCTCGGGGGGACTGTGGCGATCCACGCCATTGGCGATCGGGCCAATGATCAGGTGCTTGATCTATTTGAGGGACTAGTCGGCAACGGCGCCGACGCGGCCCGGCTCAGAATCGAGCATGCTTCGGTCCTGACCCCCGAGGCCATCGATCGCATGGCCGTTTTGGGAGTGACCGCCTCGGTCCAACCGGCATTCCTTGCCTCGGAGGTCGAATGGCTCGGCAAACGATTGGGCCCACGGGTCGAGCGGACCTACTCGATGGAAGCTCTGGCCGCGGCCGGGGTCACGATGGTGGGTGGCTCTGATTGCCCGGTCGAACCACCAAACCCCTGGGGAGGCATCAGCGCGGCGGCCGGTCCGGGACGACTCGGGCCTCAACGTGCCATCGATCTCTTTGGCACGGCCTTGACACCGGGCGACGAGGCCAACTTCCTCGTGGTCGATCGTGACCCGATCACATCACCCGAGATCGGCTCGACGAAGGTGGCCGCTGTTTATCGCCACGGGGAGCCGCTGGCCCTGGTCGAAGAGTTGCCGTTTTCGTAGACGCAGAGCCGTCGTGCGTGGCGCGTGGTGCGTCCAAGAACGCCTGACGTTCCGAGTGCGTTCCTCAACGCGACTGGTCCACCCCCGGAGGGTTTTGAACGCACCACGCAGCACGCACCACTCACCACTAGTTTTAGGCCAATGTTCGACTACACCAAAGTGACTCCCGAGGGCATTTCCAGCGACATCGACCGGGCGTTGTCGGCCGCAGACGAAATGGTCAAGGGTCTTGTGGACCCGAACACCCCGCGCACCTACGCCACCGTCATGCGGCCACTCGATGACATTTCCGACCTACTGCAGCGTGCGTTCGGGGAAACCGCATTCATGGGTTATGTCCACGTCGACAAGGACGTCAGGGACGCCGGCAACGCCGCCGAGGAGAAGCTCCAAAAGTGGGGGGTCGAGCTGGTGTTCCGCTCGGACCTTTATCGGGCGGTCAAGGACTTCAGCGAAAGCCCCGAAGCGGCAGGCCTCGAGGGAGAGCAGGCCCGATTTCTCAAGTTCTGGCTTCGCGACCTGCGTCGAGCCGGACACGAACTCGAAGAAGCCACCCGGGCCGAGGTCAAGCGGCTCACCGAACGCATGGTCGAAGTCGGGATCGCTTTCCAGCGCAACATCGACGAGCACAAGGACTACCTGGTTGTCACCAAGGAAGACCTCGAGGGGATGCCGGACTCCTACATCGAGAACCTCGAGCGCGGCGACAACGCCGACACCTACCGCATCGGTCTCTCGTACCCCGATGTCGTTCCATTCATGGAGAACTCATCCCGCCGCGACCTCCGCGAGCAGCTCTATCGCAAGTTCAACAGTCGGGCGGTCGAACCGAACCGCCCGTTGCTGGAAGAGGCCGTTGGAACCCGCTCCGAGATGGCTACGTTGTTTGGCCAGGCCTCCTGGGCCCACCATCAAATGGAAGAGAAGATGGCCAAGACTCCGGAAGCCGTCCGTGGCTTCTACGCGGCTCTGGTCCCCGGGCTCACCGAGGGGGGCCAGTCCGAGATCAAGGTCATGGAGGCTCTCCTCAAGAGCGACGGTCATGAGACTCCGCTCCAGACCTTCGACCGGAGTTACTACGAAACGCAGCTTCGTAAGAAGGAGTATGGGGTCGACCCGATGGAAGTGGCTGCCTACTTTCCGCTTCAGCAGGTCCTCGATGGAATGCTCAATCTGACCAGCGATGTGTTCGGCGTCGAGTACCGCAAGGTCAAACTGCCCGTCTGGCATGCGGACGTGCTCACCTACGCGATCCACGATCGTGGGTCGGGCGACTTGATCTCGCAGTTCCACATGGACCTTTACCCCCGCGAGGGAAAGTTCAGTCACGCCGCGGCGTTCCCGCTGGTCTCGGGCCGGCGCCTCCCCGACGGGTCCTATCAAAAGCCCCTGTCTGCCATCGTCGCCAACTTCACCAAACCGGGATCCGATCGGCCCTCGCTGCTTCAGCACAGTGAGGTGGAGACGTTCTTCCACGAATTCGGCCACATCCTCCACCAGACGTTGACCAAAGCCGAGACGACCCGCTTCGCTGGCTCGTCGACCGAAAACGACTTCGTCGAAGCGCCTTCTCAGATCATGGAGAACTGGACCTGGCGACCAGAGATTCTTCTTCGGTTCGCACGTCACTACCAGACGGGCGAGACGATCCCCGATCGTTTGGTGGATCAACTGGTGGCGGCCAAGAATCTCAACATCGCCTTGCTCACGCTGCGGCAGGCGACCTTCGGGCTGCTCGACATGTGGCTGCACGACGAGGCGCCGGAAAAGGACCTCGACCAGATTCTGCAAAGAGCAACTGACGTGAGCCTGTTTCCTGCGCACGAAGGGACCTTCTTCCCGGCCAGCTTCGGACACCTTCTCGGCGGGTACGACGCCGGGTACTACGGCTACCTCTGGTCGGAGGTTTACGGCGACGACATGTGGAGCCGGTTCGACGATGAAGGCGTCGACAACCCCCAGGTGGGGCTGGAATACCGGCGCGCGATCCTCGAGAAGGGCGGCTCGGTCGACGGCATGGACATGCTCCGCGATTTCCTGGGCCGCGAGCCCAACAATCAGGCCTTTCTCAAGCGTCTCGGGATTGGAACCAAACCGGCTTTCTAGGCGTATAAATACTCGAGGGCCAACGGTGGCGACGGCCGTATAGACACCCTTTACGGGGGGTTTAACCGCCGGCACTAAGACTCTCGTGAAAACCGGGCCATCCGTCGAGACGGGGGGCCCCGCCCGAAACAGGCGAAGCGACAAAGCATCCGCCTGCGGAGCGGGTTCTCCTGGTCAAAGACCGATGGCAACCCGGAAGAAACCGTGCTTAGAAACGGTTGAATCTGGGTACCGGCCGCCAGGAAAGGAGGCCCCTAGAACATGTCAGACACACTCAAAGGTTCAGCGATTCGAGGCATGACTCGGCCATCCCGTCGTTACGGCCAGGATCGAGTTTGCTCAGATCCCGAATGCGAAACCCGTTTAAGCCAATACAACCGCCGCGACTACTGCTACACCCACGCTCCGGTCAAGTTTCCTCGTGTGAGGGGTCGGATCCTCCCCGAAACCACTTGATTTCCCAGAGCGGCCCAGTGCTCCTAGGCAGTTCGCAGCGAAGAAGGTTGGCCTTCTAGCGCCGCTGGGTCAGGTTCTCTCCCCCTCCCCCGACACTGCGAGCGCCTAGAAGAGGAGGCCCCGGCGCCCCCTCCGCCGGGGCCTCCTCGTTTCTCACCTGGAAAAACGCCTCCACCTGCCGCTTGCTACCCCACCCCGCTACTGCCCCGAGATCATGAAGCAGGTCTCGGCCCTCCAAGCCTCGCTCGAGAAGGTGAACCGGGTTCTACTCCAGAACCACCTGGAGACCTGCGTGGTCCATGCCGTCGAAGAAGGACGAACCGCCGAGATCGTCGACGAGTTCATGGAGACGATGAAGTTCACCACCACCGTCACCGGGCCCAGCCGCGACTAACCCGTTGGACAATTGGGGGGGCGCGTGCCCTTCCGCCGGCTGAAAGCAACATGAATATGTGATCCGCTATTGGTGGCGGCCGCGATACGTCTCGCTTGCAGGACTCTGGCCACGATCAAAGGCAACCTCTTCTGGGCGTTTGCCTACAACCTGGCCGCCATTCCGCGGGCCGCCTTCGGTTTGCTCGATCCGAGGATCGCTGCCGGGGCCATGGCTTTCTCGTCGGTTTCGGTCCTGGCCAACAGCCTCCGTCTTCGCTCCACCAACCGGCCAACTAGAGCTTCGACTTTCTCTGGAGTCGACTCGGTCGATAGGTACCGGCTTGCCATTCCTCCGCTCCCCGTGATCGGATAGGGTGTCCGGATGTCGCACCTTCAATGGGTTCGCCATCCAGAGCTGCGCAACCCCGTAGCGGTGCTGGCTTTCGCCGGTTGGGGCGATGCCGGCGATGCATCGACCGATGCCGCCCGACATCTCATCACTTCACTGGAGGGCGACGCATTCGCCCGAATCGACCCGGACGAGTTCTACGAATTCCAGGCCCGCAGACCCGAAGTCGAGATGACTGAAGCGGGAGTGCGGACCATCCATTGGCCTCGCAACGAGTTTCATGCTCTTCATCACCCTGATGGCGACCTCGTGGTGATGCTCGGTGAAGAGCCTCATATGAGGTGGCGGGCGTTTGGTTCGGCGGTTTCGGAGGCCCTCAACACGCTCGGAGTCGAACGCGCTCTCCTCCTTGGCGCTTTCCTCGGTCAGGTTCCTCATACGGTGCCGGTCCCGCTCGTCGGCTCGAGCCCCAATCCCAATCTGCTGGCCGAGAACGGGGTGAGCAGCAGTCGCTACGAGGGACCGACCGGAATCGTCGGCAGCCTCACACATCAGCTGGCCGAAGCCGGCATCGCCACGATGTCGGTATGGGCGGCTGTTCCCCACTACCTCTCCAACCAGCCTTACCCCCCGGCGGTTTACACCCTCGTCAGAAAGGCAATGGCGATCTTGGGCCTCACACTGGAGACTTCGGAACTGGCAGTTGCAGCAGCCGAGTACAAGTTCAACGTCGACGCCGTCATCTCGGGCAACGAGGAGCTCTCCGAGTACGTGAAGAAGCTGGAAGCGGCCGTCGATGACGACGACGAAGAAGAGATCCAGCAAGGCCCGGCTGAAGACCTGGTCGAGGAAATCGAGCGTTTCCTCAGGGACACCTGAAGAGCGTCACACGTCTCACGTCTGTTCCTTCACGGGGGTTCTTGATCGACGTCTATGAGCGGCACGCCGACACTTGGGGAGCATCTCGGGGTCCCGACCTCGGCGCTGAACGCACGTGGCTCGATCGCTTCACAGAGTTGCTGCCGCCTGAAGGCGCGATCCTCGACATCGGTTGTGGAAATGGCGATCCCATCGGCCGGCACCTGCTCTCCAAGGCATTCGACCTGACCGGGATCGACACGTCGGTCACCCTGATCGAGAGGGCCAAGTCACGGTTTCCGGGCGCAACGTGGCATGTCGGCGACATGCGCGAGCTCGCCTTGGGCCGGTCGTTCGATGGTCTGATCGCTTGGCACAGCATCTTCCATCTCACCCCTGACGACCAGCGCGGGATGTTCAAGCGCTTCCGTCGCCCCGCCCTGCCCGAGGCGGCCCTGTTGTTTACCAGCGGAACCGAGTTGGGCGAGGCCTTCGGGGACTTGGGCGGTGAGCCCCTGTACCACGCCAGTCTCGACCCTCAGGAGTACGAGCACCTGCTGGCCGAAAGCGGCTTCGAGGTCATGGCCTACCAGGAACGAGATCCAAAAGCCGGTGAGGCCACCGTGTGGCTGGCCCGGTTCCCGGTGTGATTCGGGTCGCGGATAGTTCGCCGGCGACCGGACAAACAAACGCTTGAGGGGGCCGTTATTGGCCCCCTCAACGGCTACTTCTTTTTGTGGCGGTTGGCCTTGAGACGCTTTCGATACTTGTGCTTGGACATCTTCTTGCGTCTCTTCTTGATCAGTGAACCCATGAAAACCTCTAGAAAGTCAGTGTTATTGAGCTTTTCAGCTTAGACAGGGTTCCACCTCTGTCGTTCGGGCTCAAACCAGGCCCGACGACGCCAACTGCAACTCGAGCACTCTTCCTGCTCGCAGGCTGGCTTCGAGGGCAGCCTTGACCTTGGGAACTGTGTCTGGCTCGGCCAATGCCAGAACCGATGGGCCCGCCCCCGACCAGCAGGCATGGAGGGCCCCGGCCGTGCGGGCGGTCTCGATGAGTTGCTCCACCTCCGGCCGGAGCCGATTGCGCGGATCCTGATGCATCTCGTCGCCGTGAGCGCTGGCCAGGAGAACCCAGTCGCCGAGCATCAGGCCGCTGACCAGGGCCGCCAGGCGGCCGAGGCTACGCACTGCAACCTCCCTGGGAACGACGGTCGGGAGAGCCGCCCGGGCGTCGCTGGTGGCAAGTGCCTGATCGGGCACAGCCAGAATCGGAACGAACCCGGGATGGAGCGGGAGCCGGTGAACGTCGCCATCGGGGGTGCACAACACCAGCCCTCCGTAGACGGCTGCTGCGGCGTTATCAGGGTGATCCTCCATATCGACTGCGAGATCGAACACCGCCCGATCGTGGACTTCATCCCCGACCGCCCGCAACGCGGCCGCAGCCCCGGCCACGGCGGCCGCCGCCGACGATCCGAGGCCACGACCGATCGGGATCCGGTTGTCGACGACCAGCGCCAATGGACGATTCTCACCAACCGCCCGACGGGCCGCCTCAAGCACGCTGTCGAAGTGACCGGACGGGTATTCAGGTCCGACATGACGGACACTCCAGAGCTTGTCAGGCGAGGCATCCACGGCGCAGCGAAGCTCCAGAGCCAGGGCGAGCACGTCGAAGCCCGGACCGAGATTCGCCGATGAAGCGGGTGCTGACGCCGTGGCCACGGGCCGCAGGCTAGAGCTTGAGGAAGCGGACCTCGTCGCGAGCCACTGTGCCGCCGATCGACGTCCCACTCGCGTCCCAGACAAGGTTGATCCTCGAGGGATGCCCGATCTCTTCACCCTGATTGATCTTGAGCGATCCGTGCTCCCGCCCCAGGTTGCGCAGCCGAGCAGCCAGGGCCACGGCGGCGCTTCCTGCAGCAGGGTCCTCCACGATGCCAAAGTCGGGAGCGAAGAAGCGGGCGCGGACGACCTGGCCTTCCTCGGCCCAGGCCCAGACATAGACATCGCCAAAACCGGCCACCATGGAAGGTGTCATCGCCGCCACCTCCCCGGGAGTTGCCACCTGTACCACCAGATACGGGGTCGGCATGAGAACCTCAGCGATGTCAATTTGAACTAGGCCGGGACCTAGATCGAGCGACATCGCCCTGACGGGTTGATCGCCGGCGCCATCAATCCAGGTTGTCTCGTCAACCTGGCGGATCTTCACGGGCCCGATTGAGCATTCGATACCGCCGGGGTCGACCGGCCCGAGATTGATCAGAATCCACGCCGCGCCGACCAACGGGTGACCGGCGTAA
Source organism: Acidimicrobiia bacterium (assembly GCA_031389635.1). GTDB lineage: Bacteria > Actinomycetota > Acidimicrobiia > Spongiisociales > ZC4RG35 > DATEEG01. Next base: position 7,244 of record JANMST010000051.1, read on the forward strand.
GGAATCTCGACCGTCGGAGTGAAGATTCGAGCCTTCGGCATCTCTCCTTCGAACCAACTCAGAAAGATGGTCTCGGAGAAGGCGAGATCGGTTGCGATCTGCTGCATCTTGGCATCGTCGAGACCGAGAATGTCCGTCACCACGCCGAGGGGATTTCCGCCCGATCCGTCCCTGGTGAACACTCGCAACACGTAACAGTGCCGTGGCATCGGAGCGAAGATACCCGACTACCGTCGCTCACCCGTGATCGATCTCCCAAACAGATGACTGATCGCCTGACTGACCGAAAATGCCCAACCGGAAATGCCTGACATCCTCGGCATCGACACCTTGTTCGCCGAGCTGGTGACCGGCCTTGGCCTGGCGTTGCTGGTCGGCAACCTCCTGGCCTGGCGCAAACATCGCAAAGGTGAACACCCCCGTGGGGTCGAGGGCGAGTTTCGCCAGGGCCGGGTAATTTTCCTGCTGGGCATCGGCTTCCTGATGACCGTGTGGGGGGTGGCGTCGATGCTGACCGGCAACGGCAATCCCGCCTGACAGACGGACCAGCGCCCGTATCGGGACCCTTTGGTAACCTGCGCCCCCTTACCCCGCGGATGTAGTTCAACGGCAGAACACGGGCTTCCCAAGCCCGGGGTGGGGGTTCGATTCCCCTCATCCGCTCCGACCACTCGCCAACCGGCTGGACCTCGCCGGCTTTCTTTACACTCGCGGCCCGATGATCCTTTCAGACCGTGACCTGAAGATCGAACTCGAGTCAGGGCGCGTTGTGGTCGAGCCGCTCGGGACGAACGCAATCCAGCCGTCGTCCATCGATCTCCGCATCGGCCGGCACTTCCGGATCTTTGCCAATACCCGCTACCCCTACATCGACGTCCGCAAGCCAATGGAGGGCCTGACCGAATTGGTGGAGGTGACGGGCGACGAGCCCTTCATCCTTCACCCCCGCGAGTTCGTCCTCGGAACGACGCTCGAGAGAGTCGCCATCCCCGATGACCTAGTCGGAAGATTGGAAGGCAAGAGTTCGCTAGGGCGGTTAGGCCTGCTCATTCACAGCACCGCGGGGTTCGTCGATGCAGGATTTGCCGGAAATCTGACCCTCGAACTGTCGAACGTCGCCAACCTGCCAATCACCCTTTATCCGGGCATGAAGATCGGACAGATCAGCCTCTTCCGGATGAGTTCACCCGCCGAGCACCCCTATGGATCGAACCGGTTGGGCAGCAAGTACCTGGACCAGGTCGGACCGACCCCTTCTCGCTATTGGGAGAACTTCGAGGCGCAATCTGAAGTTCAGCCCGACGGGCCCAGTTCCAAGTAAGCGCGCTCGAGAGCCTCCCTGGCGTAGTACTCCTCGTACGGAGACCCATTCAGGTCGACCTGATCCACGGTCAGACCGGCGTCGAGGGCGAGTCGGGCCCGGCGGGCTATCCAACCGAGGTCGAATCTGCTCACAACGAGGTATTCGACATCGACCACGTCCCCGTGGCCGGGAACCACGGTTGTGCGAGCCTCAGCGGCCAATCGTCCAACGGTGTCGAACCACGCGATCGGGAAGGAGTCCCCAAAGCTGGGCGGGGCTCCCTCCTCGATCAGGTCGCCGGCAAACGTCACGTCGTCAGCATGGAGAACGGCGTCGCTGTTGGTGTGTCCCTGGCCGTGATAAGACACGTCAACAGTGCGGTTGCCGAGGTTGATCGTGGCCCGCTCCTCAAAGACTTCGGTAGGAGGCGTCACCACCACCTTCCGGAACCCGTCAGCTTCCGCCGGGTAGTCGACCAGAAGTTCATCGAGAGGGGTCAGGCCCCTTTCTAGCAACTCACTCCGGCAGTTGACATGCCCCCAGATGGCCGAGCCCTCGAAGACCTGGTTTCCGAAGGCGTGATCCCAGTGGTAGTGGGTGTTGAACACCCATCCGACCGGAAGGGAGGTGACGTGCCGGAGGTCGGACAGCACCTCTTCGGCATGTCCGGGGTGCGACCGGGTGTCGATCAGGAGCACCGCTTCGGCTCCGATCACCAGGCCGATATTTTGATCGAGAAATTCGTACCTGCGCCGAAAGATGCCATCGCCAAGTTCCTGCCAACGGTCAGGGACGGCCATCGGGCGACCCTACTAGTGGACTAGTTAGTCCGAGCGACCTAGATATGAATCTCAACCGGGATGGCATGCTCACCGATACCAGGGCGGACAGCATCAGATTGGTAGCCGGTCGAAATCTCTCCTCCTTCCAGAGAGACTCTTCCCAAGATCCTCCATCGGGCGGTTACCAGGGATGGAAAGCGGCTCGCAAGAGCCGCTTTCCGCCTTTTCCAGGGAGCTTTTTGCGGTCCGTGAGCGACTTTTCGGCCGATGCGTCGATTTCAAGCCCTCATCGGGGCGTTGGCAGGGCCCGCATCTCGCCCGTCAATACCAGGAGCTCTTCACCAAAGGTCTCGAGCTTCATCGGGCCGATTCCCTTCACGGTGGCGAGGGAGGCTTCGTCAGCCGGAAGGACGATCGCCAGGGCTCGGAGGGTCTCGTCGGAGAGAACGGTGTAGGCCGGTTTGCCGTTGGCCCGCTGGATTCTCCAGGCGCGGAAGCGCTCGAAGGCCAGCAAATGGTTGGGATGGGCCAGCCGGCGCGGTACTCCGAGCACTCTGACCACCGTTCCGAACTCGACTGTGAGGCGGGCCCCCTGGTCGCTCACCTTGGTGACGGCGCCGTCGGCGTCGAGATCGACCACCTCGTGGAGATAGCCGCCGTGGTCAAAGCACAGGCCCACCAAAGCTTCCACCGGATCCACCGCCGCCGCCGGATCAACTGATGCCTTCTTGACCGGGCGAGAGGGAACCAACCGCGTCGGAGCAGGCTCCGGAAGCGGCGAGCCTGGCTCCTCCATCTCAGCCAGGAACGGGGAAGGAGGCTTACCGGGGACGAGGGTGACGCTGGAGATGCCGCGGGTCAGGCCGACGTGGAATACCCGTCGCTCCTCCTCGACGCCATCGACCAGCCGGTGGGGCATCAGTCCAGCAGTGACGTCATGGACGATGACATGCTCCCACTCTCGACCCTTGACCGCATGGATCGAGGCCAGGGTCACACCGGCCGGATCGTTGGGAGCGTTGAGGGCGTCGGCCAGCCAGTCACCGAAACGGGCGGGATCCGGCTGAAGATGGCCGAGCACCATCAGGGCATCGAGGTCGTCACGATGTGACGCCACGGCACCATGACTCCAGCCGTCGAGCGAGGAGGCACTCTGCTCGAGGCCGTCCGAACCCACTCGATAACGGATCTCGTCGAGAACGTCGATAGTGGAGCCATCCGCTGCGACCTTCCGCACCGCAACCAGATCGGCCAGAAACTCGCCGGCCTTCTGGGCGTCGCGGTCACTGGCCTTGCCTTCCAGCCAGATGATCAGGCGGTCGACTTCCGCGACGGATCTTTGCCGGGCAATGAGGTCGAGGAGGGAGTGCCTCATCCCGCGTTTGGGTCGACGGGCGGCGTGCCGAAGGTCCGCTGAGCGGAGGGCACCATCCCGGGCGGTTCCGACCGACAGCCACGCCAGGGCGGCGCCAACCGCGGCCCGGGTCAGGAAGCGACGATCGACACCTCCATTGGTGGCGACTCCGTGATGGCGGAGGACCACTTGCACCGGGGCCAGCGAGGCATTGACCCGACTCAGCACCGCGACATCGGTCGGGAGGGCTGTGGCGAGCAGCTTGACAACCCTGGCGGCGGTCCTCAGAGCAGCGGGTTCATCACCAGCCATCACCTCCAGGGCCGACGGATCGTCCCCCACGCCCGGGCGGGGCCGGATCTGCTTGTCGACTCGCAGGGCGTTGCGGGAAAGAAGGTTGGACGCCGCGGTCACGACCTGAGTCGGGCACCGGTAGTTGACCTCGAGAGCGTGCATGGACGAACCCGGGAAGAAGTCACTGAACCTGACCAACCATTCCGGGGTGGCCCCGGCGTAGCCGTAGATCGTCTGATCGTCGTCTCCGACTCCGAAGACCTCGCCGGCCGGCCCGGACAAGAGGCGAAAGAGCAACATGTGCGCAGGAGTGAGGTCCTGGAACTCATCGACGAGCAACAGACGGGCGAAGCGCTGGGTCCGATGACGAAAGTCGGCGTCGCCCATCAGCCGGTCTATGGCTCCAATGACCTGCTCGTCGAAGTCGGCCTCGTTGCGCTCGTTGAGAAGGTCCCGGTAGCGAACCGACACATCATCGAGACCGACGACGTCGGGCAAGTCGACGATCACATCCTCGGGGTGCTGCAGGCCCAGGCGAACCCGTCCGAGCGCTTCGAGCCAGGGAGCAATCGGATCTGTCTCGACCTTTCTCGGTGCCTCCACCAGGGTGGCTAGCAACTCCCTGACCGCCGCCTCATCGATGGTCCGGATTCCGGACGGGAGCAGCCGCAATCCGAGCGCGTTGAGAGTGCGCACCCTGAGACCGCGCAGGTCGGACGTTCGACTCTTGAGTTCTTCGGCTGCCCTGCGATTGAACGCGACCACGGCGATGGCGTTCGACGGGAGACGCCAACCGGTGAGCAAGAGACGGGCTCTCTCCGTCAGAACTCTCGTCTTGCCGGACCCGGCAGGGGCGATGACCCTGGCTCCGCCACCCGGGTGCAGGACAGCCGTCAGCTGATCGGGGGCGAGCTCGGCAGCAGTTCGATTGTCGCCGAGCGGCTCGAGAAGACCATGCTCGATCGAGATTCGATGGAGGACGGGCCTGGCGATCCGGCTGGCCAGCTCGATGTCGATGGGGCCCCCGTCACACATGACCTCGGCGCCGCCGACTTCGACGAGGTCGACTGCTCGACCCGGGACTGCGCCGAGCGCAACGGCGTCGTCGGACCATCGGTAGCGCAGCTCGGTGCCCCGGCCGTCGATTGAGTTGGCCCAGACGCCATGGTGGAGTCGTTCACCGACAAAGTCATGCATGACCGACAACTCCCAGGGCTGAAGCCCGGCAACACTCTCTTGGGGAGGTTGCTCGGGATCGTCGAGGCCCAGCCCTGGGACCAACGAGATGACGAGTGGTTGGCGAGATCGCCAGGCGTGACAAATCGCATCGGCCAGAGAGGCGGTCACCGCGCTCACCTCGACCCGTTCGCACGTTTCCCAGGGAGGCGGCGGGGATTGACCGGGCCGGACGACTATTGAGCGGCCGGATCCCCGCGGATCGATCAGGTCCTCCAGACCAACTCTTTCCAAATCAGCGCTGCCATATCAGCTTTGCCACATCAGCTCTGCCCAACATCAGCTTTGATCGCGGCCCAGGTCGGCAAATCGTGTGAAGTCGGGCAGGAAGGTCATGTCGACGGAGCCGGTGGCACCCGCCCGGTGTTTGGCGATGATGACCTCGGCCATCCCCTTCTTGTCGAGGTCGTCGGGGTGGTAGTACTCGTGTCGGTAGATGAACATCACGACATCCGAGTCCTGTTCGAGGGCTCCGCTCTCTCTGAGGTCGGATAGGCGGGGACGGCGGTCTTCGCGCTGTTC
>JANMST010000065.1:0-8907 GCA_031389635.1 Acidimicrobiia bacterium
GAAGACGGTTCCGGGAGGTTCGTCGGGTTGTTCCGACGAGAGGAAGCGGTACGGGCATATCACCGGGCACTGGGCAATCGCACCGACCGTGAACTAGGCCGTCGTCGTCTGGATCAACGTACCGATCCGGGGGTCGCCTACTACGACTTCAGGGTCCCTCCGGGATCGATCGCCGACGGCAAGATGGTTCGCGAAGTCGCCTGGCCCGAGGGTTCGACGCTGGTATCCGTGCGGAGGGACCGTGAAGTAATCGTTCCCGGTGGCGCCACCAGCCTCCTGGCCGGCGATGTCATCACCGCATTCGGAACTCCCAGTTCGCGCGGCGAGATGATCGATCGGCTCAACGCCGGAGCCGATGAACCAACGGCGGAGGTAAGCCTCGAGGAAATCAGGGAAAGTGGTGGGACGTGACGGGTCGTTTGAGGTTTGAGGTTTGAGGCTTGAGGTCAGATCGAACCTCAATCCTCAAACCTCGAACCCTCGACCTTTCCCCTATCTCCCGTAGTATCCGTCCCATGCCAATTGGAGCTGGACTGTTCTTCGTGGCGGTGGTTCTCATCGCTGTCAGCATCTACCTCAGCCGCCGCCGCAAGGCCCTTCAGGCCGAACTTGGCATCGAACCACCCTTAAGGGGAAGGAAAGCCAAGGCTGCCGCGGCCCTGCCGGAGCCCAAAGTCGATTTCACCCACTTTCGCCCGGCGGTGGCCGAATTCGGCGTGGAAGGCCACACCGCTCGGGTCCGTTTCGATGTTCCCCTCCCGGACGGCGACGACGAGATCCTCTCCGAATTGCTCGTGGCCGAAGCGATCGAGGTGGTGAGGGAGAAGCGCCATTCGCTGCCCCTGGCGGGAGTGACCGAAGTTGCAGCATCGGCCGGACGGGGCGAGGTCCGCGAGGTCGGACGAGCCAAGCTTGCCCTGCCAGGGATCCTTCCGCCCAAAGTGGAGGGGGTCAACATCCTCAATCTCTCCATCCTGGCCAACGACCCTCTCATCCATTCCTTCTCCGAGACAGAAGTCGAACCGACCGGGGTTCGCCCGGGGGTGGCCGAAAAGGTGCGCTCCGATGAACTGCCGCCTCTCTCGACCGAGCTCCGGTTGCCCAGGGCGATCAATACAGGCCTCCGGGCCCAGGGGATCGACCCCGAGAAGGTCTCAGCCGGCGAACTGGTGGTCGGCCTCCTCCGGTTGTTCGGTTACCAGGTCTCGGCCGCCGGACTCAGCGCCTGGATCGCCTCGAAAGCAGGCGAGCGCACCTACATCGTCGAGGACCAGTACAAGCCAGGGGACCATCCTGAACTCGACGAATCGGTGATCCGCCGCTTCATGGTTGAGTTTTCCTCGGCGGGGACCGATCGAGGGATGCTGGTGACGGACAAGTACGGGCCTTTTGAGATATACACACTCGAACGCCGCGAGCCCAGAGTCAGGTTCGTGACGAGGGACCGGCTGCAGAAGATGGTCGACTCCCTGGCGCTGTCCTGAGGGCTTCGAGGTTTGAGGTTTGAAGTTCGAGGTTCGACCTCAAACCTCTGACCTCGAACTTCGAAACTCGATGGAACCGATCCCCCCGGATTCGGCGTCTTATCTGGTGTCTAGGTCCGGATTGGGGGTAAGCTTAGAGTGCCAAGGAGGCTTTAGCCCATATGTTCTCTCCCAAAGGCCCCGAGTGGATCATCATTCTCGTGGTCGTCCTGCTGATTTTTGGAGCCCGCAAACTGCCCGAACTCGCTCGATCGCTCGGTGCGTCGGCCAAAGAGTTCCGAAAGGGCATTCAGGAAGGTTCCGACGAGGTAGCAGCCCCCGGCGAGGCGCCAACCAAGACCGAAAACAACAGCTAGTTCCGGTTTCCGGCCTGGCTAGCAGGAACTTCTGGCGGCCCCAGGACGTTGAGGCATTGAGGTCTTATGTCTGAGACCTTCCCCCTCACCTGGGAAGAGGTGGCGCGCAGCCATGGCCGCAAAATATACAACTACGCCTATCGCCTGTCTGGCAATCCTCACGATGCCAATGACCTCGTCCAAGAGGTCCTCTTGCGCGTCCGGAGCGGCTTGGCCGAGTACCAGCCGGGGTCTTTCGAGGGTTGGCTGTGGCGGATCACCCGGAACGCCTTCCTCGACGAGGTTCGCAAGCGCCGGCGCCGTCCGACCCTTCCGTTCCCCGACGACTCCGACCAGGTCCTTGCCAGCTTCTCATCACCAGCTCCTGACGAGGTCCTGGCCGACCTCCGCCTCGACGACGACATCCAGAAAGCTCTCTCGGACCTTCCCTACGAGTTTCGGGAAGCAGTAGTCATGTGTGACGTCATTGGACTCTCCTACGAGGAGATCTCCATCGCAGTGGCGATTCCGGTGGGCACCGTTCGCAGCCGGATCCATCGCGGCCGCCGACTCCTCCGGGAGAGGCTGACGTGAGCTCCGAACGCCCGCTGGCCCTTCACCTCGGAGAGGTCGTATCCGCCTACCTCGACGGCGAACTTCCGCCATTGGAGCGGCGCCGGGCCGAGTCCCATCTCGCGGGCTGTGATCTCTGTCGCGACGAACTCACCGACATGATGTTTGTTCGGGCGCGCCTTCGCGCCCTTCCGATGCTCGAGTTGCCTCCCGAGCTGACGACCAAAGCCCCGGTGGTTGCGCCGATCTATCGACGCGCCAAGGTGCTCGTGGGAGCCGCCGCCGCAGCGGTGACGATGGTCCTTGCGCTAGCCGCAATGGCATCCCCGGGAGACGTTGTGGCTTTGTCGGGGAACGAATTCAGCATGACGTATGGGGCCAGGGCATCGCTCGACCAGAATCAGACCGGGCGCCTGGTGCCGATCGAGAACCTCTTCTTCGGCGACATCGATTCAGGTGTCAACGGATGACTCGCAGCCACCGTTTCAGATTCATGATGGTGATGGTTGCGACGATCCTCATCGTCCCGGTCATGGTCCCGGCGCTACCGGCGTCGGCCGCCGAGGGCGACCTCGCCTCGTATTTCGAGCGGGCTGCTGCCGCTGAGTTCTCCGGCGACCAGGTCCTCGCCTGCAATACCCCGGTCGGCCTTCGTGACTCTGCTGCCCATCTCGCCCAGAAGGACGGGGTGCTGTACATCTCGGCCGGAGTCGACGGCGCCCCTGCGGTTTCGGCCGGTGCCGGGCTGCTGGCCATCACCGGGCCCGCCGGGTCTGCCTCGGCCGTTCAAGTGGCCGCCGCCACCGAGCCGCCGGTCGGATACAAGATCAGCACCACTAAAGCAGTCACCTATCTTCAGAGGCCCGCCGACGAGCTAACCCTCACAACCGGCGGTAAAGCCCGGGTGCGGCTCACATTCGATCAGGGAACCGGTGCCCTTCTTCGCTCGGAGACGCTCAACTCGGACGGCTCGGTCTACTGCACCACCAGCATGACGTCGTTCGTTTCGGCGACGCCCCGGGTTACGAGTGGCACGTCGGGCGAGGTCCGCAAGTTGGAGAAAGACACCGACTTTCCGGCCGAGGCGTTCCCGGTCAAGATCGGCACCTTTCGCCGCCTCGACGTCTACGGATGGAGCAACGACGGGGAGATGGGTTACTACTCCGACGGTTTCTTCGCCTTCGCTCTCTATCACATTCCCGGCCAGTTCTCGATAACTGACATCTCCGACGCTCGGACCTGGGCGGGCGAGCTCGGCAAGTATTCACGTTGGTTCCGCCCCGGCACCGTCACCTTCGTCTGGGACACTGCTGAAGGAGGGATGGCTCTTCACGGTGACCTCCCGGTCGATCTTCAGGCGGTTGTACTGGCCGGCCTCCCGGCCCCGAGCCGACCGAGCTTCTTCGACCGCATCCTCTCGCTGTTTTCCTAGGAGTGGTGGGTGGTGAGTCCACCCTCGAACTCAAAACCCTCAACCCAACGCTCGCTCGTATTCGGTGAAGTCTCTCGGGATATCCAACCGGTCCGTGGAGATGATTTCTTTGACCCGTCCGGCTTCATCGAGGATGTAGGTCGATCGCATGGCCACCCCGATCGCCGGGTTGAAACATCCGTAGGCCGAGGCCACCTCGCCGTGTGGCCAGAAATCAGAGAGGATCGGGAACTCGAATCCCTGATCCTCCGCCCAGCGACGATTCGAGTGAAGGGTGTCGGTGGTGATCACAAAGAACTTGGTGCCACTGGCTTCGAGGTGGTGGAGGTTGTCGCGAAGGGTGCACATTTCACCAAGGCAGGTATTGGTGAAGGCGAATGGCATGAAGATGACCATCGCCTTTGCCCCGGCCAGGTTGGCGAGAGAACGCTTCGTCCGCGTCTGATCGCGAAGGAGAAAGTCAGGCGCTGTCTCTCCCACAGTCACCATCTTGAAATCCTCTTCTTCTCACGCACCACGCACCACGCACCACGTATTACGCATTACGTACCACGCCTATAGCCCATCAAGAAGTACCCGGGCTGCCCAACCAACCGGGTCGGCCAGTTCTTCGGCCGTCGGCAGCCGCTCCGGTCCGTGCCAGAGATCATCGACGGCTTCGCGACCATAACGACGTTCGATGTCGGAGCAGAAGGCTGCCCCGGCCGCGATCATCTCGTGGTTCGCAACAGGAAGACCCATGCCTCCCGGGGCCCCGGGTGGGGGGGATCCGTAGGAGTCGATGTTGGGCAAGAGGCTGCCAACCGCACGCCTGGCGAGGAGATGGGAATAGCCGGAGGTGACGGTGAGGAAGGCCTCGAGGGCCAGGCGGTGTGGAGCCGATTCCTCGCTCTCGAGAAGGTCATCGAGGCTCTTCGGGTCGCCGAGACTCGCTCCGATCCGGTCGGTGTCCTCGCTGAACATCTTCATCAGCTTCTCGGGATCTGGGAGCAAATGTGTCGAGTAGGCGCTCACGAGCCGGGCCAGATGCTCGGTCAGCCACGGCACGCCGAACAAAGCCCGGTGGGCAACTTCTTCGGCCGCAACCCATAGCCGGATGTCCCGTGCGGCGGCTCCCGTCGCGGTGACCACTCGATCGACTCCAGGACCGACCACCAGCAGCGGTCCGGGAGGCTCCAGCGGATACCCGGACTCAAAGGCGGCCGGGATTTGTCGAGAGAGGCCACCTATTAGTGATCCCACCTGCATTCCGGCGATAGTGGGACCTATGCCCGGTATGCCCGGGCCGATTTGGAGGCCCCCGGAGGCCTCCGCGATCGCCTCGGCCAGGTAGGCGAAAGCGGGCAATACCCGCTCCACCCAGTCGTGGGCGTCGATCACCAGCACCTCAGAGGCGGGTTGGACGGCAAACGGTATCTCACCCTCGAGCCGGTACTCGGCCACCCGCACGAGCTCTCGCTGCTCCTCGGCCGCCCACGGATCGATGGCTTCTTTCTCGCCCGCCAGATGTCGCGCCACCTCGCCGGCCAGCTTCCAATTGACCGGCCCGGGTTGGTTAAAGAGTTCGAAAAGGCGGGAGAAGAGGTCGTCAGACATGAGGAATCAGTCGGCAGTAGGCGGTAGGCAGCAAGTACGGAATCGGCTGGGAGCCATAGACTCTGAGTCTATGGAAGCGCGACCGGTACGGAGGCGAGTGGCGATCAAGGCCGAGTCGCTTGATGCAAGCGCGCTTCTGGCAGAGGTCGGGGACCACTCGGCAGGAGCGGTTGTGTTATTCCTCGGCACCGCCCGCGACCATTCCGAAGGCAAGACCGGGGTGACCCACCTCGAGTACGAGGCGTATCCCGGCGTCGTCATCGAAAAGATCGAAGAACTCGTGTCCGGAGCGATCGACAAGTGGGACCTGGTGGCAGTAGCCGTGGAACACAGGGTCGGGGAGGTGGCCGTTGGTCAACCGTCTGTGGCGGTGGCAGTCTCATCCGTCCATCGGGATGCAGCCTTCGAGGCTGGCCGGTATCTCATCGACGAACTCAAAGCCAGAGCGCCCATATGGAAGAAGGAGCATTGGCCGGGAGGCGGCGAATGGGTAGAGGGAGCCTGACTTTTCTTCCCCGGGCAATCAAGCGGGGTCCGGGGTCCAGGTCTATCGTCCCCACGGCCAGGTATTTCGGGTTCCGAATTGGGAGGACTTTGTGACCGCCGTTGCAGAACGCGCACCATCCGCCGCCCACCGAAGCGGGCATCCGACCGTCGCCTCCGAAGCAAGAGACTGGTCTGAGCGGACGCCGACGGGCGTGGCGATGCGTGAAAAGGATCTCGGAATCTGGCGGGAGATCAACTGGGCGAGCCTGTGGGCTGATGTCCTCGCCGCTGCCCACGGATTGCTGGCGCTCGGGGTTCGCCCCGGGGATCGGGTTTCGATCCAATCCGAGGATCGACCCGAGTGGGTGATCCTCGATCTCGCCACCGTTGCAATCCGAGGCGTGACCGTTGGCCTGTACCCGACCAACCCGGCCGCCGAGGTCAAGTACCTGCTCGCCGACTCGGGGTCAAAGGTCCACCTGGCCGAGGATCAGGAGCAAGCCGACAAGGTCATGGAGATCGTCGATGCCCTGCCGGTCCTCGAGAAGATCATCCATGCCGAGCCCCGGGGGTTCCGCGAATGGCGAAACGACCCCCGGTTCCTCCTTTGGGATGAATTCCTGGAGATGGGCCGCCAGCATCGAGTCGGGAACCCCGGCGCGGTGGAAGCCATCATGTCGGAGGCCACCGCCGAGGACGTGATGACCCTGGTCTACACGTCGGGTACGACCGGCCCTCCCAAAGGGGCGATGCTCACCAACGCCAACTACATCTACTGCGCCGGGCAGGTGATCATGGTCGACGGTCGGATTGCCAATAACCGAAAGCCCGGGCCCGACGATCAGATCCTGACCTATTTGCCCCTTTGTCATGTCGCCGAGCGCATCTTCTCGACCTGGACTCTGGCCCATTGCGGCACCGTGCTCAATTTCGCCGAGTCGATCGAGACCGTTCAGCAGAACCTCCGGGAAGTCCAGCCCACCCTTTTCTTTGCGGTTCCCCGCATCTGGGAGAAGATGCACGCCGGGGTCCTGATCAAGGGAAGTGACGCCACCAGCTTCAAGCGCATCTGGTTTGGGCTCGGGATGAAATTGGCCCGCGTCATCGGCCGGAAGAAGGTTGCCAACGGGGGCAACCACACCATGAGTTCCCGTTTGCTCTATGGGCTCGGGTATCCGTTGGTGTTTCGGGCGCTGCTGGAACGGATCGGGTTGAGGCGGTGTAGGTGGGCCGGTTCCGGGGCCGCACCGATCGCCCCCGAAGTTCTCGAGTTCTTCATGGGTCTCGGGGTTCCGGTCTATGAGTTGTACGGGATGACCGAAAACTCCGCTATCGCCACTTTCAACCCGGCCGGGCTCATGAAGCTCGGGACGGTGGGCGTCCCCTATCCCGGGACCGAATTGCGAATCGACGAGGAGAGCGGCGAGATCCAGGTCAAGCACCCCGGTGTGTTCAAGGGTTATTGGAACCTTCCAGAGAAGACTGCGGCCACCTTCACCGAAGATGGCTGGCTCAAGACCGGGGACGTCGGGGTCTGGGTCGACGGCACCCATGTCAAGATCGTCGATCGGATCAAGGACATCATCATCACATCGGGGGGCAAGAACGTTTCTCCGTCGGAGATGGAGAACAAGTTGAAGACCTCGCCCTATGTGAAAGAGGCGATGGTGATCGGCGACAGGCGTAATTATCTAACCGCCTTGATCGGGATTGAGCTCGACACGGTCGGGGACTGGGCCCAGCGACGGGGGATCCCCTACACGACCTATCGCGACCTTTCTGAGAAGCCGGAGGTGCTGGAGCTGATCCAGAAGGTTGTAGACGAGGCCAACACCCAATTCGCACGAGTGGAGACGATCCGCCAGTTCCGCATGATCCCCAAGGAGCTGGATCACGAAGACGGTGAGCTGACCGCCACTCAGAAGTTGAAGCGCAGCGCCATGGAAGGCATGTTCTCCCAGCTCATCGGCGAAATGTATGGCCCGGATAAGTCCCGGCTGAGGGTTTGATCTTGCCGGCAATCGTGGCCCAGATCGGGCCACTGGCGGGACTGGACAAGTTCCTGAATGCCCTGCTGAACGGTGTTGCCCTGGGAGCCGTCTATGCCTTGCTGGCCCTCGGCTTCGTGATCATCTTCAAGGCAACTCAGGTGATCAACTTTGCGCACGGTTCCCTGGCCGCCATCGGCGCCTTCCTCACAGCTTCGTTCTTCACGATTCTCAACTTTCCCGGGCGTTTCTTGCCAGAGATGCCGACCTGGGCCCGATGGTCTTTGTCGGCCCTGTGCGCCGTGATCGCGGCCGGAGTTGTGGGACTGCTGGTCGAGAGGGTCTTCATCAGGCCGATGGTCGGTGAGCCGCTCTTCTCGGTGGCCATCATCACCGTCGGAGCCGACATCGTCCTGCGGACGATCAACGACGACTTCGTCGGTCAAGGGGTGCGGTCGCTCCAGGATCCGTGGGGAATCCAGTTCATCAGGGTCGGCAACATCAACGTCAATCAGACCCAGATCGTCACCGTCGTGGTCTCACTGTTGTGCTTCGTGCTCGTTGCCTGGTTCCTGCGCAGCCGCCTCGGCGTGGCGATGCGGGCCACTGCCTTCGACCAGGAAGCAGCTCAGGCACAGGGAATTAACGTCGGGCGGATCTTTGCGGTGGCGTGGGCGATCGGCGCCGCGCTGGCAGCGGTCGCCGGCATCTTCTCGTCGGTATCACCACGGGCGGCAGGCATCACAAGTGCCACCGCTTTCGTTGTGTTCCGGGCTTTCCCGGCCATCATTATCGGTGGTCTCGATTCGGTCGTGGGAGCGGTGGTGGGAGGCTTCCTGGTTGGTGTGGCCGAGATAGTCATCGGCACGTATACCACCGGCTTCTCCAACGTCGTCGGGGTTGGCTTCGGGACGATCGTGCCCTACCTCCTGATGCTGGTCTTTCTCCTGTTCAGGCCATACGGCCTGTTTGGCACCGCGGAGATAAGAAGAGTATGAGAAGCGGTGTGCGTG
>JANMST010000112.1:0-2344 GCA_031389635.1 Acidimicrobiia bacterium
GCTCCGATCAGATCGCCCAGAAAGACCCTCTGGTCGTCTGTGAACTCGGTTCCATTCTGCACGGAGACTGAGTAGTACCCGCTCGCGAGCGTCGAAGGGACGGTGAATTGAAGATACACGCGGTGGCTCAGGTATCCGCCAAGGCCGGTTGGCTCGATGGTCACCGGTCCAAGGGCGATGACCGCCTCAAAAGTGTTCAGGTAGGCAAACCACGGACCTTCATCGGCATTCTCGGCGCCAACATATCCGACGAACTCAACAGTCTCGCCCGGCTCAACCGACTCGTCGGGAGTGCGCATCCACGATCCGCCGGCGGAGGCGGCCGGAGTGACCCCTACGACTATCGCAACCACCACCACGATGAAACGGACAACTCGCATCTGGCGCCTTCTTTCGGACTGGACGACCGATTAGACGTCACCCGATCGGGTTTTGTTCAAGAGATGGCCGGTTAGGGCTTTGAGCCGGACAGGCCTTCGAGTTGTTCGGCGTGCTCTTCGAGGTGGCCAATCAGGAAGTTTTTGATGATTCGTTCCATGGGAAGGGGGCCGAGAGTGGAATGGAGGCCGACCGAGTCCGCCCAACCTTCGGGCAGGGCCGCCAGAAGCAGACGCAGGTCGGCGATGTCGGCCCGAGCCTCCTGCCACATGGTGTCGATGGCGACGTGTCTTCCTTGCTCGATGCCGGCCAGGCGGGTGGGGTCCGAGCGAATCCGGCCGAAAGGCACCGGCTCACCCCGGTAGGCGTCGATCACGTCCCCCGCCTGCTCGACCCAGAAAGGGATGAACTCAGTGATATGGCCCCAAACTTGAGCGGCCTCCCACTGCTCCCCTGTCGTCGGATCGGGCCCGGTCAGGCCTGCGGTCGGAGTGGCCAGGACGGCCAGGCGCGCCTCGACGGCGTCGATCTGGGCAAACCAGGCGTGGAGGTCAACCATATGTGACATCGACCCTACCTCCGCTCCTCCAATAGGAGCCTTCCGCTCTCGTCAGAAAGCCTTCGTCGACCATGTAGCGACGCAGAGCCGCGTAGTCGGGGTGGAATGTCTGAATTGTCGAGTTCACTTGCTTCTCGGTGTACCGCAGACCGACTTCGAATTCGGATGCCAGCCGTTCGAGGACCACGGTCCGAGCAGCCCGACTCACCGGGATCTCGGTCAGCCGGCTCCCGACGAAGTACTTCCCGAGGATCTGTCGTTCGCTCTGGGTCCAGGGACCTTCCAGAACCTCGGCCGAAACCGGCTCTTCCTGCGGCAGAGAAGCAGCCAGGGCCCGGAGCACGGATCGATCGAGGCTGAGGTTCTCATCCAGCAACCCTGCTTCGACGAGGCGGCTCACAGCCCGCCTCACCTGGCCTACCGTCATAGACAATCGATGGGCCGCTTCCTCGATGTCGAGCGGTCCTGTTGCCGCCAGTCCGAGCACAGCCAGGCGCTCGGGATCGACCGCCAGGCGGAGGAACTCGGGCGGCGTCACTTGCACCGGCCAAGGGTAGAAGAGTTGCCGGAACGCTCGGCTGCCGTTCACCTCACGGATACACCCGTCGGGTACACATAGGTCGCTCCAGCGGAGCAACCCTCCTCCCAGGGACCTCAGGCCGGCGGAAGCCGGCCTGAGTGCTGCCTAAGGTCAAACCGGCGCCCGATAAGGTAAAACGGTGCCGCGCCAGACCTTCATGCATCGGGTGCTGGCACCGGCCGAACCGGCCCGGGTCTGGAAAGGCTTGCAGCGACCGGAGAGCTGGGGGCGAATAGGCGGCGTCAGGAACGTCGAGCAGCCCACCTTCGACGAGAACGGCGACATCACGGGCTACCGATTCACCGTCGAGCTCGGCGGCAACTCACACTTCGGAGTTGCCAGGAGGTCAGGAGCCACCCCGGGCAGCCGCGTGTCGATGACGATCGACACCGATCTCCTGGGCGGGGAAATCGACGTGGAACTAGAACCGGCAAACGATGAGACCGCTGTCACGGTTGCAATGACCGTCGAATCGAAGGGTTTCATGACAGCCATGCTGTTTCCGGTCATCTCCGGAGCCATCGCCTCGGGCTTCAACGAAGAAGTCGCGCGATTCGCCAAGGGACTGATCGAAGACCGCATCTCTCCCGAGAGCTAACGCGAAACTAAGTCGAGTCCTGGGCCGCGAGGCTTGTCGCCAATTGAGCAGCATCCTCTTTGGATCCGGTCGAGATCTGGGCCCGATCGGTGAGCAGGGTCACCTGGTTCCTGAGTACCTGCAGAAAGCCGCCGTGGACCCCGATAGTGGTTCTCGAACCATCGGACCCGACGACTTCGACCGCCGAGGTTACGAGCGAAGCCAGAAGGGGTTCATGATCGGCCATGAT
>JANMST010000143.1:0-10806 GCA_031389635.1 Acidimicrobiia bacterium
GGGCAGCGGTCGATATCAACTCCGGCACCAACCCGACATCTCCCGACCTCATCACTGACTTGCCGCCCTGGTATGTCGACGCCTGGCGCCAGGCTGGGTTCTGTTGGGGTGGTGACTGGACTGGCGGAACCAAGGATCCCATGCACTTCTCGTGGATAGGCCCACTCGCCACCCCAGGCTACGGATTGGTTCCTCCCCCCTATCCATCGCTTGCCAGCGTTGCCCCTTTCACCGAGGCCCCCGTGATCCAGCAAAGCGCCTTCGGAAGCCGGCGATCGGGGGCGATCGACGCTCTGGCCGATCTCACCGGGGACGGTGCGGTCGATTCGGTCCGCCTCAAGACCCACACGATCGCAGGCCCGATCGTCGAGATCATGGGGTCGTGGGCAGATCACGGAATGTGCGGGTTCAATCGCTTCCAACTCCCGGGCGCCGACCTGACCCGCCGGGTGATTTTCGGCAACACGACCTACGGCAGCCGTCCCGACATCGTCTTCCTCGATTTCAGCGGTTCCACTCTGACCCTTCACATCTACGACGCGAGATCGTTCTATCAAGAGGTACGAACGGTCTCTTCGGGAGCCCCCAGCGACGCTGCCGCCACCTACCTGCTGGCCGACTACGACTCCGACGGCAAGGCCGATCTCTTCTCGATTTCGGGTGGTCAACTCCAGATCTGGGACGGGGCGTCGGGGTACACCACGAGCGACTTCGCCGGGTCCTTCACCGTTGAAACCGATTCGACGGTTCTGATCGGTGACCGCGATCTGGATGGAAAACCCGATCTTTATTCGGTCGGCGCGTCGGGCTCGATGCAGATCTTCACCGCCGCCGGCTCGTACGGTCAGGCAACGGAGACCGTGCAGCTGCCGTTTCCGATCGGTTCGGAAGATGTCCTGCGGGTCTCGGACTACGACGGCGATGGCCACGGCGACCTCCACCGTCTCGACGCCAATGGGGCTGTCGTCGTGGTTCTGGGCAACCACCAGATCTATGCCGATATCGACGGCTGGTTCCGCTCGACGGACTTCACCTGTCCTCCCGAGCGACCCACCTACGACTTCGTTGGGCGCTTCGCCGACGACGACGGCAACCCGTTCGCGTCAGACATCGAGTGGGCAGCAACCGCCGGTGTCACCCTCGGATGCAACCCGCCGTTCAACGATTGGTTCTGCCCGAAGCTGGCCGTCAGCCGCGGCCAGATGGCGAGCTTCCTGGTGAGGGCGCTTTCGTTGCTCGACCCGGGAGGAGACGCCTTCACCGACGACGCCGGATCGATCCACGAAGCCGACATCAACCGCGTCGCCGCGGCCGGGATAACCCTCGGATGCGCTCCGGGCCTCTTCTGTCCGGAGCAAGCAGTCACCAGAGAGCAGATGGCGAGCTTCCTCGTCAGGGCGTATCACCTATCCACAGGTGCCCCCAACCCCTTCCCCGACGTGACGAGCATCCACGCAACGGATGTCGCAGCCTTGTTCGCGGCTGGAGTCACGACCGGTTGCTCAACCGCCCCTCCCGCCTACTGCCCGGCCGAGCCGGTCCTCCGTGAACAAATGGCAGCGTTTCTCAATCGCGTGGAGTCGTAGCCTCATCGGATGAGAAAACCGCTAGCAGCTTTGGCGATGTTGCTGCTGGCCTTGTAGCGGAGGGCAAGAAACCACCACCTCTGCGACAGATCCGCCGTCGACCACGACGGTTGTGACAGAAGCTCCAATGACGTCGACAGAACCCGTGGCCCCGAGCACGACCACGACCGTCATCGACGACCCATGGCGGGAGCCGCTCCAAGGCACGCTTCCCATTCTCGAGGATGGCAGGCCCGCCACCTTCCTTGCCGTCAACGACGACTTCGCCGCGGTCGAGGTAGACACCGAGACCGGAGAGGTGATTCGAATGGTCGCACAGGTGGATACAGCCGAGGATCTGGAAAACGCCGAATGTGACGCATGCGTCGATTTTGTCGATGGCATCTGGCGCCTCGCCGATGGCTCGGCCTACCTGCTGAGCGAGTGCTGCGAACCAGCCGCCGGTTCGATGTCTTGGATGGGACCGGATGATGTCATGACGCCAGAAACCCAGCAGGAAGGTGGCGGCGTTCAGGCGTGGGCAGCAACGCCTTCCCCATCAAGCCGCGTGGTGGCCGGCGCTTCGTATGGCGTGTCGATCGATTCGCCCGAAAGTGGTCAGGTTTGGAGTTGGTTCTCAGCCGATGAGTTCTACGGGTCCACGCCACCATCCTGGAGCCGCGACCTATCGATGCTGTGGGTAATCGCTGGCGACAGAGAGGTTGACCTGCTGTGGACAATCGATCCAGCGTCTTCGACTGTCTCCAGCGCCGAAATCTCATGGTTGGGGGATGACCAGTATTTGTCCGGTCTCGGTACCCAGGCCAGCGGACGGCTGGTCACCTTCAGGCTTACCGATGACGGCGACGAAGACTTCGGAAACGACTTGGCACGCGGCATCGTCTTCGAACCAACCGGTGAGCTGGTGGCTGAGTTCGACGTCGAGTCCGGCTCGAGGATGGGCGGGTACGACCCATCGGGGCGTTTTCTCATCTACGTCGACGGTATTGGAACGGTGCGATGGCAGGGTGTCGGTCAGACGGGCTCCCTAGGCGACGGTTACCTGTTCGCCAGCTGGTGACTGTTTGAGGCGACAGAGCGTGAGAGCCGTACCCTTACTCCGACCAAGCATCCCTGACGGCTCGCTCAGGGACTCCACCACTCGCCAAGACGCTGCCCACGACCGATGATGATGTGGAGATGACCACAGGAATTTGGCAAACGGCCGAGAAGATGGCCGAGCAGACACCCGAGAGCCGCAATCGCTATGTCGACTTCTTACGGGCCGCCTCGATCATGGTCGTGGTTTTCGGGCATTGGCTCATGGCTGCCCCCGTCATCACCGCCACCGGGCTCGAAGCCAATCATCTCCTCACCCGCACCACTTGGACCCATTACCTCACCTGGCTGCTGCAGGTGATGCCGATCTTCTTCTTCGTGGGCGGCTTTGCCAACGCTGCGTCTTGGCGGGCGTCCGGCCGGGGCGGGTCAACGTATGGTGCCTGGCTGCGCGCCCGGCTACGCCGTCTGGTCCTGCCGGTGTTGCCGTTGCTGATCGTTTGGACCGCCGGTGCCTTCGCATTATTGCAAAGCGGCTTCGACCCCGAATTGCTCAAGGTCGCATCTCAGGCAGCGCTGGTCCCGGTCTGGTTTCTGGCCACCTACGTGGCGGTCGTGGCCTTCACCCCGCTCACGTTGCGCGCCTGGGACCGCTGGGGTTGGTCGTTCGCTATCGGCACCGGGGTGCTTGCCGGCCTAGTCGATCTGATCTCACTCGGTTGGGGAATTTCCTGGATCGGCTACCTCAACTACCTCTTCATGTGGGGCACGGTTCACAGCCTCGGTTACGCCTGGGCCGACTCCCGGCTCGGTTCCGTGACGCATCGCCTGCTGTGGTCGGCGGCTGGCTTGATCACGACTGCAGCATTGGTGGCCTTAGGGCCATATCCGGTGGCGATGGTGGGTCTTGACACTCAGGGTGTCACCAATAGCCAGCCGCCCAAGGTGACCCTCTTGACCCTCGCGATATTTCAGGCTGGCGCCCTCCTGGCGATGGAAGGACCTGCCCGGCGGATGCTCTCCAAGACCCGGAACTGGGCGGCCACGATTCTCATCAACGGAAGGATCATGACCCTCTACCTCTGGCATCTCACGGCCATGGTTGCGCTGATCGGCGGCTCGTTGTTGCTGAACGGTTGGGGTTTGCGAACTGAGGCCAACTCGGCGCAGTGGTGGCTGACCCGTCCGTTGTGGATGGCGGCCCTGGTGGCGGCGACGCTGCCGTTCCTCCTGGTCTTTGGACGCTACGAACGGCCCAACCGGGATCTTCGCCCCCCGCCCCCCGCCTGGCGTCCGCTGCTGGCGGTGGTGGCGACATGCGCCGGACTAGGTCTGTTGGCCAAGTATGGGATCGCCGACGAGGACGGACTCAATGGACTGGCGCTCACCCTTCCGTTTGCGGCAGCCATCGCCGGCGGGATCGGCGGGGCCCGGGTGTGGGAGCGCCGCAAACGGCGGGCTTTGACCTCCTAGGCGAGACCGTCCCTCCAATCCCCTTTTTGGCACGGGTCCTGCTCCCCAGGCGTCGATCCTCCGCGCCAAAACCGGGGTCAGGTTTAGGCCCTGATCGGTAGGGATATATCGCAGGCTGGGTCGTCGTCCTGGGCGGCGCCCCAGTCGGCGAAATAGACCTCACGAGGAGAGCCGATCGCCGTGAATCCGCCGTCGGCGGCCCATTTCTCGACCGCCTCGTACGCTTCCAGGATCCCGGGAAAAGCGACCTGGGCCTTGGTGATCCTGGTGAACGCTTCAGTGTGGGCGGGCTCGAGCCTCAGGCGAATCTCGCCGACAGGCTTGACATCTCCGACATAGGGCACACACACCTCCACCGGTCCATCGGAGTCGGTGTTGACCTCACCGTGATACAGGACGAAAGGGATGCCGGTTTCGGCCGAGGCCCGACTCAGCAGGTCGTAAACGGTTCGCATGCCCTCATCGATAAATGCCGACAGATCACCAACCAGAACTTTTCGTTCGATCGTGGCGACTTGCTGATCAGGAAGCTGTCGTGTCTCAACCGCAAACATGTTCACTCCTTTGCCAGAGAGATAACGGACGAGGTACCGCACCAGCTTGCGTTTGATGCTCACGTCTGCTTCCACGCCCTGCCAGAAGGTACCGATGCTCTTCACTGCTGCCATTCCGTCCAGTGCGACTACCTCGGCGATTTGAGCGAGCGGCATCTCCAGACTTCGCAGCAACCCGATCAAGCGGGCGAGCTCGAGTTGGTCTTCCCCGTAGTAGCGATAGCCGTTCTGCGGGTCGACTGCGGCGGGTCTGAGAAGTGCCATCTCGTCATACAACCGGAGCGCTTTCAGCGACAACCGT
The DNA here is from genome assembly GCA_031389635.1 of Acidimicrobiia bacterium. GTDB lineage: Bacteria > Actinomycetota > Acidimicrobiia > Spongiisociales > ZC4RG35 > DATEEG01. Next base: position 4,953 of record JANMST010000143.1, read on the forward strand.
GAGCCCTTGGAGAAGGCCCCGATCGTCAGCATCTCGTTGGACGGCTGGCTCATGGGGATGAGTGTGGACCCTGCCCTTGGGGCCGAGTCACGGGTTCTTTCCGTACTTTCTCGACCGGAGTTAGACCGGGCGCCGGCGCTTTGATGAGATAACGCCGGTGTCGAAGCCAGCCAGGTGGAGGCCACCGGCAAAACGAGCGTGCTCGATCTTGAGACAACGATCCTGGACGACCTTGAGACCGGCGGCGACCGCCATCGCGGCCGCTTCGTCGTTGCGGAGGCCGAGCTGGAACCAGACCACTTTGGCTCCGACAGCGATCGCCTCCTCGACCACCTGTGGCAGCTCCGACGCCTTGCGGAAGCAGTCGACTATGTCAGGAGGACCCGGGAGGGCGGCCAGCGTCGGGTAGCACTTCAAGCCGAGCACTTCGTCGGCATGCGGGTTGACCGGCCACATCGTGTATGAGGTTCGGGTCAGATAGGTGGCGACGAAGTTTGAAGACCGCAGAGGGTTAGGAGACACGCCAACCAGGGCCACCGTCTTTGCTTCACGCAAGATCGCCAACCGCTCACCGGGAGTTGCTTCTTCGAGGCCAGTTTCTTGGCGAACTGCCGTCATCTCATGAACCTAGCGCTCGATCCAGGTCGGCGATGATGTCGTCGACATCTTCGATGCCGACCGAGATTCTGATCATCTCCTCACCCACCCCTGATGCTTTTCGCTGGTCCACAGGGACCTGCTGATGGGTCGTCGAGGCCGGGTGGATCACCAGGGTCTTGGCATCGCCGACGTTGGCAAGGTGGGAGGCCAATTCCACCTTCTCGATGAATCTCTTGCCAGCCGCGTAACCACCTTTGACACCAAAGGTGAACACCGCCCCGGGGCCCTGGGGGACGTACTTCTGGGCCATGGGGTCATCAGCCGCCGGATAGCTCACCCAGTCCACCGAGGAATGGGATGACAGAAATCCGGCCACCGCGTGTGCGTTCTCGACGTGACGCTGCATCCTCAGCGGAAGTGTCTCGAGGCCGAGCAGCAAGAGAAACGAGTTGAAGGGTGACAGTGCTGCTCCGACATCTCGCAGCAGTTCCGTCCGAGCCTTCATCAGAAACGCGTACTCACGGAAGTTGTCCCAGAACTTGAGCCCGTGATAGGCCGGGGACGGCTCCGTCATCAGCGGGAAGTTCCCGTTGCCCCAGTCAAAGCGCCCCGACTCGACGATTACCCCGGCGATGACTACCCCATGACCGCCAAGGAACTTGGTCGCCGAGTGGACCACGATGTCTGCTCCCCACTCAATCGGTCGGCACAGGTAGGGAGTTGCGAAGGTGTTGTCGATGACGAGGGGGATTCCGTGCTCGTGTGCGACCGTGGCCGCCCCTTCGAGGTCGAAGACTTCTGCCCGGGGGTTGCCGATCGTCTCTCCGTAGACGAGCTTGGTTCGGGGAGTGATGGCGGCGGCGATGGCGTCGGGCAAGGGGTCGACGAACGTGACGTCGATCCCCATCCGCCGGAGCGTCACATCGAACTGCGTATAGGTTCCGCCATAGAGATTCCGCGCGGCAACGATCTCGTCGCCGGCCTTGCACAGGGTCAGGACGGCGATGAGTTGAGCCGCCTGGCCCGAAGCGGTGGCCAGCGCCCCGAGCCCGCCTTCCAGGGAGGCCATCCTCTCCTCGAAAGCGGCGTTGGTGGGATTGCCGATGCGGGTGTAGATGTTCCCGAAGGTCTGCAGCGCGAAGAGATCGGCCGCTGTCTGGACATCCTCGAACACAAAGGACGTCGTCGCATAGATAGGCATTGCCCGGGCCCCCGTTTCCGGGTCGGGGCGCTGCCCGGCGTGGATGGCGCGAGTGGCAAATCCGTAGCTCATGGGCCGGGAAGTGTAAGGACTGCGATCACTATCCCGACCTGACACCAATTAGTCCCCTCCATGGACCGCTCTGAGCGGGTTCAGTGATCGTGGTTGGCATACAGGGGTACCAGCCAATAACGGGCTTCCCACGAGCAACCGACCGGTACGCCTTGGGTGGCGTAATAGGACAACCTGGTCCGCATCAAGTCGATCGGCAACGGTTGCAGTCCCGGGGTGAAGAGTTCCATGTTTACTTTGACGGTGGTTCCGCAGTCTTTGATGAGCCGGTACCAGTTGGTCGCATCGCTAGCCGGTTCTTGTGGCTGGGCGCCTCGACCGTCCTGCAAGTCGATGCGGCTGATGCCGGGGGTCTGGGAGTAAGTCTTGACGTTGGTAACGAGGGTTTTGATGGCTACCTGGATCTTGGTGCGACGAGTCGTTGAGACGGTGGCCCAGGCGTCCCAGGCGTAGGGCGACCAGAGGAACTTGGGTCCTTGCACCCGCTTGCAGGTTTCGATCAGGTAAGCCTCCCACGCGGCGCGCAGGATGGGATGATCGCCGAGAGCGTCGATGCCGACTTCCGACCCTAAATAGACATGCCAGCCCCGGCTGGTGGTCTGTTGGGCAAGAGCCTCGTCGACAAGGATCTGGTCCCACCGGTAGGAGGGGGTGAGCATCCCGGCCGCACCGGCTACAGGGAGCATCCAGGGTTGCAAGCCGGATGGTGTGTCGGGGCGGGGTCCGAACCAGGGGATGTGGGGAGCTCCAACGTAAACGTCGAGGCCAGCCAGGTTGATTGGGTCCAAGCGGGCGACGTCCCACGGATGGCAGTCGGCAAAGGCCAGGTCCTTCAGCTCCGGATGCAGAAGCCGGACATGGGTGACGAGGTCCTGGAGGTAGGACCCGGGGGGTGTGGTGGATAGCTGGATGAACAGACCGGTCATTTCTGAGTGTCTCGAAGCGTCGGAGGGGTTGGAGACGATATTCGGCATCAGGGGAACGCAGGGCTCAACTGAGGTCGCCCAGCGCCGTCAGAACGTTGTCGACTTCACTCTCGGTGTTGACGTGCAGGAAACCGACGCGGGTGAGGCCGCCCTTTTCCAGAAACCCGAGGCGCTGCATGGGCTCCACCGCGTAGTAGTGGCCGGCCCAGACCGCCACCCGGCGGCCACCTAGTTGTTTGGACACCTCGCTCGCATTGAGGCCGTCCACCTCGACCGAGAACGTCGGTACCCGGCCCTCGGTGGTGGTGAGACCCACAACCCTGACGCGATCCGGCAACCCCTCCAGGAAGCGGCGGCTGAGCGAGGCCTCGTACGCACCTATCTCCCGAAACGCGGCCTCGAGAGCCCCGCGGCGATCGCCACCCCAGCCGAGCGAGGCCAGATAGTCGACCGCGGCCGAGAACCCTGCCAGGAGCTCGAACGGCGGAGTCCCGGTCTCCCATCGGGCCGGACCGACATCAGGAGCGGGGCGGACCTTGATGGCGGGGAGCCGCTCCAGATGGTGCCGCCTACCCCAAAGCACTCCGAGATGCGGTCCGAAGAACTTGTACGAAGACGCAACGAGGAAGTCGCAGCCGATGGCGTTGACATCGATGAAGCGATGAGGGGCAAAGTGCACGGCGTCCACGTAGGTGAGGGCACCGACCTGGCGGGCTGCGGATGTCACCCGGCTCACGTCGACTAGCGATCCGAAGGCGTTGGAGCAAGCCGTGACGGCAACCAGGCGGGTTCGCTCGTCGATCAGTGACACCATGTGGTCGAGATCGAGGGTTGCATCGTCTTTGACATCTGCGAAAACGGTTTCGGCGCCGACCGCAGCGGCGGCCCTCACCCAGGGGGTGACGTTGGCATCGTGGTCGAGTCCCGAGAGAACTACGCGATCGCCGGGCTTCCACTCCTCTGCCAGAGCGCGGCTGAAGGCGAAGGTGAGCGAGGTCATGTTGGGCCCGAAGACGACTTCGTCCGGCCTTCCCCCGACAAGGTCAGACGCCGCGGTGCGGGCGGCGGCCACGGTCGTGTCCGAACGACGACTGGATGCGAAGTCACCTCCGACGTTCGACATCGATCTCATCAGAGCATCGCTGACCGCACTGATCACCCGGCTCGGGACTTGAGTCCCGGCAGGTCCGTCGACGAAGATCTGGGCGGCGGTCAGTGCCGGAAACTCGGAACGAAGGGCCTCTACATCGAGCATGGGCCCTGTTTATCACCTCCCTGGTCGGCGTGTCAGCAACTCGACAGCCCTTCACCCATCGGAAGCCCATAACCTGTCGTCATTCACGGACAGGATGACTTCGCCATGCTGGCCGGGCCTGACCAGCGACCACTGGCCAGAAAGCTCGGCTGGGCAGTCCTAGCGTTGACGGCCCTGGCTGTGGTTGGAATCGTCTTCCTCCGACCAGCCGATCTTCCCGATGTCACCGGATTCGGGTTTGCCCAGGAGGTCGTCAGGGGCGAGGTCGCGGAAGTGATCGAGGCCACGTGTTCATTCGCTGCGGACCTCCGGTGCACACGCGTGTCCTTCACCTTGCTGGAGGGTCCGGATGTTGGATCCATCACTCAGGAGGAGTGGGAGTTGCTCCCCTCCGCCCCCGAATTCGAGGTGGGTGATCGGGTCGTGCTCAACCGCATCCCCGAGGCCCCGGCTCTCCGCCGTTACCAATTCGCCGATCGCGAACGGAGGCCCCTCCTGATCGCCGCCAGCCTGTTGTTCGCGGCTGTCGTCGTTGTCCTCGGGAGGCTGCGCGGCCTGGCGGCCTTGGCCGGCTTGGTCCTGTCGGTGGCAGTGCTGTTGGCTTACATCGTTCCGGCGATCCTGTCTGGCCGGTCCCCCGAGATGGTGGCCCTGACCGGAGGCGTGTTGATTGCGGTGATTGCGCTCTACCTAGCGCACGGGCTCAAACCCATGACCCACGTGGCTGCGGTAGGGACACTGCTCAGTCTTGGGCTGACTGTGGCCCTGGCAGCAGTCGTGACCGGCCTCGCTGATTTCTCCGGACTGGTTTCCGAGGAGGCCAGCTTTCTGATAGTCATCGGCGACTTCGATCTCCGGGGTCTGCTGCTGGCGGGGATCGTCCTCGGGGCCCTCGGTGCCCTAGACGACGTGATCGTGACCCAGGCTTCGGCGGTGTGGGAGGTCGCTGCCGCCAACGAGATACTCGACCACCGCCAGCTCTTTGCCGCAGGCCTTCGGGTGGGGCGTGACCACGTCGCTTCTTCGGTAAATACGCTCCTGCTCGCCTATGCGGGAGCGGCCATGCCGCTGATGCTGCTCTTCGGACTCTCCGGTCAGCGGCTTGGAATAGTTGCCAACTCCGAGGTGGTCGCGGTCGAGATCGTGCGAACGCTGGTTGGATCGGTAGGCCTGGTGGCGGCCGTGCCTATCACGACGTGGCTCGCGGCGCGAGTGGTTTCACCATCGCACCCTCCCGTGGTCACCTGAATCGGAAGGTGCCGATCACGTTCCCCTTCCGAAACGGTAAGCACCGGCCCGGGCCCGGGCGAGTGTTCCGATTCCTAGGCCTCTTTGGAGCCCTGTCCTTAGCAACGAGGCGAATTCCGCAGGAGGCACAGGCCGACTGAAGTAGTACCCCTGCCCTTCATCGCACTGATGAGTCTGCAGGAACTGCAGCTGTGCCAGCGTCTCCACACCCTCACCGACGACGCGTAACTGGAGGCTTCGGGCCATGCTGATGACGGCAGCCACAATGCTGGTTTCGTCGCCGGCACGCGTCACCTGACTGACGAAGGACTGGTCGATCTTGAGCGCATCGATCGGGAACTTTCGGAGGTAACTCAGGCTGGAGAACCCGGTGCCAAAGTCGTCGATCGCCACCTGCACCCCTTGTGCCCTCAGAGTTAGGAGAATCGAGGCGGCGGACTCGGCGTGGGTCATGAGGACGGTCTCGGTCAGCTCCAGTTCGAGCAGTTTCGGGTCCATTCCAGTTTCGTCGAGGACCGCGAGCAAACCTTCCAGATAGTCTTCATCCCGTAG
>JANMST010000150.1:0-3081 GCA_031389635.1 Acidimicrobiia bacterium
ATCTGCCCGACCTGTCCGCCGCTATATGCCTCACTGGTCGATGCCCATGCCCGACTGAGCGCTCTCCGCGATCCTGACACCGTGATCCCGCCTGGCCTGGAACAGCGAATCCGCCAGACACTCGAGCACCGCCACCCGGATCACGGAACCTGACTCTCGGGCTTTCCGGGTCGAAAAATCCCCGTCGCAGCGGTCTGTAGCTGCATCGGACGCGGATCGCCCTCGGCCTCCGGAAAGTGCTTGGCCCTCTAGTCCTCCGAACCCGCGCTGAGGGCCGCCATGGTCACTTGTTATCGGGACCTTTTCCTCTATTGCTTGTGAATGCCGTCATGTAGGCTGCAGGAGTAGGCAAGAGATGCACGCACCGTTACTCACCGCTCGTCACGTCCAGGAGATCCTGGGCGTCGACAAGTCGACCGTCTACCGGATGGCGAGCGATGGCCGTCTCCCTGCGGTCAAGGTGGGGCGGCAGTGGCGTTTTCCGGCGGATCGGATCGAGGATATAATCACCGCACCGCCCAAGGCTTCCTCCCAAGAGCTCCAAACCGTCATTGACCTGGCCGCCGTGGCACTGGGCGTGATGATGGTGGTGACCGATATGGAGGGAAACCCCCTCAGCACCGTCTCCAACCCGCCGCCCTGGCTCGAGGCGCGAGCCGACCAGCCCGAGGTCATCGCGGCTTGCATCGACGAGTGGCGGGACATGGCCGCCGACCCCGACCTCCAGCCCATCTTTCTGACCGGGCGGTTCGGCTTCCAATGCGCCCGGGCGTTCCTGCGCTCGGGTAACGAGCTGATCGGGACCGTCCTGACGGGCGGTATCTCACCAGCGGGAACCGAACCTAACGACCTTCATCTTTTGAACGAAGAAGCAAGACACCGGGTGTTGACGACCCTTCCCAAGGTGGCGGCAACTATCTCCCGGCTGATTGAAAGGAACAAACCGTGAAACGACTGCTGGTGCTGGGCGCCGGCACCGCCGGGACGATGGTGGTCAACAAGCTCCGTCCCCGGCTGGCCAGAGACGAATGGCAGATCATGGTGGTCGATCAGAGCGACGACCATCACTATCAGCCCGGCTACCTCTTCGTCCCGTTCGGAGCCTATGAGAAGAAGGACATCGTCAAGTCCCGGCGGCAGTTCATCCCGGAAGGGGTGGAGATGGTCACGGGCGAGATCGACCGGGTGTTGCCCGAGGAGAACAAGGTCCTGCTGAGTGATGGCACCGAGCTTTCCTATGACCAGCTGGTTATCGCCACCGGCACCACCCCGCGCCCCGACCAGACCCCGGGGATGATGGATGAGGAGTGGCGCCGAAGCGTCCACGAGTTCTACACCCTGGAGGGAGCCACGGCTCTAGCCGAGAAGCTGGCCACCTGGGAAGGCGGCCGGCTGGTTGTGCACATCACCGAGATGCCAATCAAGTGCCCGGTGGCGCCACTCGAGTTCACCTTCCTGGCCGACTCCTACTTCCGGGACAAGGGCATGCGCCACCAGGTGGAGATCGTCTACGTAACGCCGCTCGATGGCGCCTTTACCAAGCCCATCGCCTCCCGCTACTTGGGAGGGATGCTCGACGAGCGCAAGGTCCTGCTGGAGGGAGACTTCATGATCGAGCGGGTCGACGTCGAGCGGAAGATGATCGTCTCCTACGACGAGCGGGAAATCCCCTTCGACCTGTTGGTGACGGTACCTATCAACATGGGTGCCGACTACCTTGCTCGAAGCGCCCTCGGCAACGAGCTCAACTACGTGCCAGTCGACAAGGAGACCTTCCTCTCCACCGAATTCGACAACATCTTTGCCATCGGCGATGCCGCCGACCTCCCCACCTCCAAGGCAGGATCAGTGGCGCATTCCTCGGTTGAGATCTTCACCGAGAACTTTCTCAGCCACTTGAAGGGGGGGCCGATGACCGGCCGCTTCGACGGCCATGCCAACTGCTATATCGAATCGGGCGACGGCAAGGCCATGCTGATCGATTTCAACTACGACACCGAGCCCCTGCCGGGAAAGTACCCCCTGCCCGGGATCGGACCCTTCTCCCTTCTCAAGGAAACCCAGATGAACCATTGGGGAAAACTCTCGTTCAAGTGGATGTACTGGAACCTGCTGCTTCCCGGTATCGAGCTGCCGCTCCCGGCCCTGATGTCGATGGCCGGCAAGGAGGTGGATGAATCATGACGGCAACCGTCACCGACCCCTGGGCAGAGCTGGTCGAGGACATGGCCCCCGTGGCCCGGGAGGCGATGACCTCGCTGACCGAGATCCTGGCCGAGGTCGAGCGCCGCGGCTACTTCGGATTCGCCCGCAGCGGGATGGGGGTAGTGGACAAGGTCGTCACCTCCTTCTCCGAGGAAGACGTGCAGGCTCTCGGCGACAACATCGTCTTGATCTTCGAAACCATCAAACAGATGACCCAACCGGAGGTCATGCGGATGCTCCGGCGCACGGTCGACGTCGTTGGAGAAGCAGAGCCGGCGGAGCCGCCCTCCCTCTTCGCTCTGGTCAGAGAGCTGCGGGAACCCGAGGTCCGTCGGGGCCTCTCCCGAGCCATATCGATGCTGCGGTCGGTGGGGGCGGACACCCCGACCGCAAGGAGGTAACCGAAATGACACTGGCAACTATCGCCGGGCGGGAGGTCCACGTCGACAGCGAGGGCTTTCTGACCGAATACGACGAGTGGACCGAGGAGCTGGCCAGCCAGCTTGCCGCCAACATCGGCATCGAGCTGACCGACGCCCACTGGAAGGCGGTCCGCTTCATGCGGGACGACTTCAAGGCCAAGGGCGAATCACCCACCCTGCGCCGGGTGACCAACGGGGCCGGGATCCCCACCAAGGACCTATTCACCCTGTTCCCCAAGAAGCCGGCCAAGAAGATGGCCTACATCGCAGGCGTGCCCAAACCGCGCGGCTGCGTATGAGAAAGGAGAATTCGAAATGACCGCCACCATGCAAGCTCCGGTGCCCGTCTTCGACGAGGAGGGCACCGAGCGCAAGCTCGCCATCATCTGCTCCAAGGGAAGCCTGGACATGGCCTATCCCGGCCTGGTCCTGGCCAACGCCGCCCTAACAGAAG
>JANMST010000164.1:0-4623 GCA_031389635.1 Acidimicrobiia bacterium
CCAGCGCGACGAAGCGGAAGCCGAGTTGCCGATGAGCCTCGACCAGTTCGGCCTCCTGAGGCTCCAGGGTCCCGTCGAGATAGTCGGACACATGTTGGCGGGCATCCCAGCAACGCATCGGCACTCCCTTCAGTTGAGCACGGCGCTCGTGGCCTTCGGCAAGGGCGGAGACCAACATCATCCGACCTCTGCGTAGCTGCTGCTTGGCGGCCGGAAGTGAGATCTCTCGGAGCCCGGCGATCTCACGGGCAGTCCAGCCTTCAACATCATGGAGGACCACCGCGGTCCGGTAGGAGAAGGGAATCCGGACGAGGGCATCCTCCAACTTCTCTCTGTCCTCAGCGCGTTGCGCCACGGCTTCGGGGTCCACGGTGTAGGCGTCGTCCATCCACTGCTCTTCGACCTCATCCACGAGCATCTCGTGGGCAGAGCGGCGGGCTTGATCCACCGCCAGATTGTGAAGGATCCGCCGCAACCACGAAAGCAGGGGGGCGTCCCCCCGGTACTGCGAAAGCTTGCGTAACGCTTGCACATAGGTGTCCTGAACCAGGTCTGCGGCCAGGTGGGGGTCACCGGTAAGACTGACGGCGAACCGGTAGAGGGCCTCTCCGTGTTGGGCGAGTTGCTGCTCGAGGGGTCGCCCGCTCAAGCTTTCTTCATCCACCGCGAGCCAGCGTAGACCTCCACTGCTACTCCGATCACCACCAGCGGCCAGGCCGGCCCCATCACCAAACCCAGCCCTGTTAGCACGACACCAGCCCCCACCTGAAGGGCGGTCCCGGTTCGACCCGCCAGGGGAATCGGCCGGTCATTGATCAACGAGGCGAACAGCTCTTCAAGCTCGGCCGAGGACCGCCTTCCGGTGATCCGGTAGACCTCGCTTCCCCTCTTGACACCGATCAAGGTCGGGGTGCCGAGGACTCGAAGCTCGCTGACCAGCTCAGGCTGTTGGACCGCGTCGATCGGAACCAAGTCCACCTCCCCGCTGAAGGCGGCGGCGACCTGGTCCAGATCGGGTTTCATGGCCCGGCAAGCCGAGCAGTGCGGTGCCGAGACCTCCACCACGGTGGGACCAGCGAACCGAGCGAGGGAAGGTAAGGGGGCGGATCCCCGGGTAGGGGATCCCCGGTCTCGCCTTTGCAGGTCCGGGGTGTTCACACCCCCGCCTTCACCGGCGAACGGTTGGTGCGGAATCGGAGCAGGGCGTAGACCGGGCAGAACCCGGTGATCCCGGTCAGCAGCGGCAGGAACCCGGCTACCTTCAAGAAGGTTCCCCAACCTCCGGTCACGACCCCACCCCAACCCAGAGCCAGCAAGACCACTCCCAGAACAACTCGGATTATCCGATCCAGCCCGGCCTCGTTGATGTACTTCACGGTCCCTTCTCCTTCCGACCCCGGCGGGTCATTTTCCTTTGACTCCTAAGAGACGAACCAAGCCCGAAAAGGGATACATCGCAGGCCCATCCAGAGAGGGCGGTCAAGCGGAATGCTCGACCTCGACGAGGGTGAAATGGCTCGGCCCCGTTCCGTGGGGTGGTGAGCCAAGACGGCCCACCTGATCGCCTCACGAGTGGAGGTGGCAGTAGATCGTCAACAGATGTTGACCGTCGACCCTTGGTCTGTTCGAACGAGTCACCGGGAACGCCCGCGTCAACCAACTCGGCGCGGCATAGCGAATAACGAGCAGGACAGGCTCCGACTCGAGAACCCGCCTTGTTCTTACGACCCAAGATACGCTTTCCATACCGTTTAGGTCGCGCAAGACGGGCAGCAGAAGATCCGCCCCTACTCCAAAGCGTTTAGGCGTGTCGGAGGGGGGAATCGAACCATAACCCCACGGGGGCTCACCAGCCGGAGAGTTCCCTTTGGCCGCGTGACGCCACCGGAGTGCCATGGTTGGGCGCCAGACCCACTCCACACTGTTATTAAAGCCGACGTGCCTGTGAAGGTCGTCAGCGAACGCCTCGGCCACGCCGGCCCAGCTTTCACGATCGAGACCTACCTGCACGTACTCCCCGGCATGCGGGCCGCGCCTCACATGAATGGATGCACGGCATCGTGACTTCGGCCCGTCGGCGGTAGAGTCACCGCCGGGTCGGCTCGCTATCTTCGAGGATGTGAGGGGATCATCGGTGAGAGTTCGGATGGGCCTCGACCGGCGCTTGTGCCCATGCGACAAAGATGAAGTCACGAGAAGGGACGTCCTACGTGATCCCGTGTGCCGGATGGCGATCGAAGAAAGCGATATTGTCGCCGCGACTACCTGCTGGGATTTGGTGCCCCCCGGTCAGCCCTCAAACCCGGCCCGTTGATTCGGCAGGAAGAGAGCGGAGTCTCCCTCGCCGACAACAACTGCGCGACCGTGCGCATATACACCCAGCGAACCACTGCGTTCCGGCCCTAGTTACGATACGCTGTCGTAGCAGGCTCACCTAAAGCTGGGACCGGGAGTTCCCGGCTGACAAGTTTGGAGGCTTATATGCGGGTTAGAGTTTGGACGATACGTTCGATGGTGGCGTCGGTTGCAAGTCTTGCTTTCTTCGCAGCCGTTCCGGCGATGGTCGACGCATCCGCCAGCGCCGACTTTGGACATCACGTAGCTGAATGTGCCCAAACCCACGGCTTGGACGGGGAACACAACCCAGGAATGCACCAGGGCCGGAGTGGCTGGTCCGGTACGACCTGTTGACAAGAGGAGGGGAACCGCGCCAAGTCCCCGGGTTCCGGCCGTCGAGTTAGCCCAGGTACACAGCAAGGGTTGTAAATGCATCCACACGCAGCGGGCCTCCCTCTCAAGAACGGGGTCAGGCCTCTGACTTTGAGTTGGCGACCACCGACAGAAGGTGGGTGTCTCTTGACGAGACCCTGGTCGCAACGCAGTATTCGGAGTGACCTACCTCCCTTTCTTAGGTCTTTACCGGGCCGCTCATCTCGGGTGAGACTGTGACCCTTCGCTCCCGACCGGCGCCTCCCTACCACCACCACAGACGAGCATGGGCATTGAGATCAGAAGGAGGAAGAAACGATGAACCTGCAGAAGCTCCTCGGCGAGGAAGCCGTGGTTCTATTGATCCAGGGACGATCTCAGCCCGGGCGAAGCTTCGTCGGTCGGGTCAACCAGCGGGCCGCTGGGATGGGAGGAATCTTGGGACGGAAGGCCTTCCAACGTACGATGCGATATTGCCCCGAATAGTCCAACGCCATCCAGAACCTTCTCAACCCCCAAGTGACCTTGGCGCGTAGCTCAGAATTCTGGCGAAAGGCCGCCGGCCAGGCGCCAGGCGTGCCCAAGAAGGCGAGCACTTGATCAGTCGGTGGGATCCTTGGCTCCCTGGTAGCCGAACCCCACGGAACTAGGCGGCGACGGTGGGGTGTCAGGTGGCCGCTCATTGATACGGTTCACCGAAGCGACCTGAGGCGACTAGGCCGACGACGGTATCGCCGCCAACGCCCGCTCCAGCCGGCTGCGAGCGTCGTCGGCGATCGCCACCAGGTCTGGGTTCCCGGTGAGCTCAACCATCAGCCGAGGCTCGAGCACCTCGATGGCGGTGGCGTCCCCCTTCCGGTACACGATCACGTTGCAGGGCAGCAGCAACCCGATGGCCTCTTCGCTCTCGAGGGCCCGATGGGCCAACTGCGGGTTGCAAGCCCCCAGGATCCGGTATGGAGCCCACTCGACCCCGAGTTTCTCCTTCAACGTTGCGGATACGTCGATCTCGGTCAGGATTCCGAAGCCTTCCTCGGCCAAGGCATCTCTCAGCCTCGCTTCTGCCTCGGCGGGCTCCAGATCGGTGACCACTCCAAACCCGTACCTGTATGTGACCGTCATCTACCAACTCCTCTCGCCTCTCTCATGCTGTCGCACCGTCCTCGTGCCAGACCAGGGTCAGGGGTCCTCGACGACCAGCACCCCGACCATTCCCGCCTCGGCATGTCCGGGGACGGTGCACAGAATCGGATACTCCCCCCGGTTGAGGCCACTCAACCCCACAGTCGTCGTCTCACCCCGACCAGCCGCCAGGTGGACACCGAGCGCAGGGATGGTGAGGTCATGGAGCATGGTGCCACGGTTGACCAGGGCGATATTGACCTCACCCGCATCCGTCACAACCCGGTTCGGCTCAAAAGCGAATTCTGTCGCCTCCACCCCCACCGTGGGAGCACCGGCGATGGGAGCCATCCCCTGGCTGCTGGTACCACCCGGCCCCCACCAACCCATCATCGGGGGGTGCATCCCACCCCATCCTCCCCATCCACCGGTCGGAACCTGAAGAGACATTCCCATCAGCCCCACGGCGACCAGCCCCAGCCCGGCCAACAGCAACCGTCGATCCCTCACCGCTACCGCCCCCCCAGCGCCGAGCGCCGCTGCTCGAACTCCTCCCGGTCGATCTCACCGCGGGCGAAGCGCTCTTCGAGGATCTCAAGCCCCCGGCTGCGGGCTCCGTCACCACCAGACCGACCGCCGTCGGAGGTGGCACGCACCCCCCACACCACCAACAGGATGACGCCTGCCAAAAAGAGAAGCATCCACCAGCCACCCGCTCCGTACCACATCATGCGTTTCCTCCTTGCGTGATCAAGCCATGAAAACACACCCTCATCAAGGTCATGCCACTGC
>JANMST010000172.1:0-2241 GCA_031389635.1 Acidimicrobiia bacterium
TACCGCAATGAAGCGCTGCTGCTTCCCTACTTCATGTCCTACTACAGGGAATTGGGCGTCACCGATTGGGGCGTGGCGAATGACATGCAGTTCGAACGAGGCACGAGGATGCTGTGGGATGACCTCATTCCCGACGACCTCGAGGCCAACCTCCCACCGTTCCCATATATACGTGAAGGTCGGAGGCTGATTGCCAACTACAACCTGGGTGCGGCCGACCTGGCCGAAGGCGTTCGAGAGAGGCATCGCTTCGACGATGCCGTCATGCTCGGCGGCTACTTCACAGACTTCCACGGGTGTCCCCCCACCGACGAAGTCTCTGGGTACGGATTGTTCGAGGTACCGATCGGTGTCTTCATCCCGGCCCAGATCGACGGGTTCCTTCCCGGCCTGGCCCGGGCAGCCGGAGTCTCCCGGGTCGGCTCGGCGGCGATGAGGACTCAGCCGGAAGAGATGTGGGGCGGCCAGGTGGCGGGAACCATCGCCGGCCTGGCGGTGGCAACCGGAGTTCAGCCGCGGGAAGTCCCAACGATCGACGTCCAGAACCAACTCCGTGCAAGCGGCCTCGTCCTCTTTCTTCCATAGACGGAAGCGCTAACCCGGACAAAGGGCTTCGCGCTGTTCGTTTAGCGTCTAGCGTCTGGCGTCTCATCGGCTTCCGCCCGCTCTACCCTCCCCGTAGTCCATGAACCCACGAGTTCTCATCTGCGGTTATTACGGGTTTGGGAATTCGGGTGATGAGGCGATTCTCTCCGTCCTGATTCGTGACCTCAACGAAGTCTTCGACAAACCGGAGATCACGGTGCTGGCCGGCAACGTCGAGTCGATTGCTGCCGATCATCACGTCGACGCCATTCATTGGACCGACATCGGGCGACTTCGTGAACAGGCCCAGGCGTCGGACCTGATGGTCCTCGGTGGGGGCGGGCTTTTTCAGGATCAGCAAGAGTTCGAACCGGCGGCGATCCTGACCCCGGCTCACGGGGGCATGAGCTACTGGGCCGGATTCGCCCTCCTGAGCCATTTGGTCGACAAACCACTGGCTATCTACGGCGCTGGAGTCGGCCCGCTGTCGACCGAGGAGGGCAGGAAGCTCGCGGCCGTGTCCTTCAAGGCAGCCGCAGCGGCCTCGGTGCGCGACCAGGAGTCATCGCGCCTCCTCGATGAACTCGGGATCAACGACGTGCCGGTCACCGCCGATCCGGTGTTCCGGATGGCGGCGGACCGGAGAGTCGGGTTGGAGATTCTCGCCAACGAGCACATCCCCGAAGGAGAGACCCTCATCGCGGTCGGAATCCGCTCCTGGGCCGACGATGGCTTCGTCAGTGGCCTCGCCGAACAACTCGACCGGTTGATCGAGGCTCACGACGCCCGTGTTGTCTTCGTCCCATTCCAGGCTTCGCCCCATCGTGCCGAGAACGACCCGGCAGCTGCACTGCGAGTCCTGACCGCGATGAAGGAGCGCTCGCAGGCCGCCATCCTTCGCGGCACCTATACGCCGGAAGACAAGATGGCAGTCCAGTCGGCAGCCGACGTCGTCATCGGCATGCGGCTCCACTCGGTGATCATGGCTGCCGCAGCCGGAGTGCCCGTGGTCGCCCTGGCCTACGACCCCAAAGTGGTCAACACCATGAAGGCTCTCGGTGCGGACGCGATGACGCTCGACCTGGCTGAGGTCGGGTCGCTGGCCGAGAAGGTCGGAGAGGCGATGTCCGACTCGCGATATCGCAGCACAATTCATGCGGTGGGATTGGTGGACAGAGCTGGTCTCAATGCCAAGGTCCTTACCGATGCGCTTGAGCGGCATCAGCCTGACGACGATCCGGTGGGTCGAGAGGCGGGCCTGCTTGCCCTCCGCCACTTGGAGATTGGCGCCCTGCTTCAGGATCAGGAAGTCCTGACCCGGCGGTTTACGAAGCTCGAAGCAGACCGTGACAGGCTTCAGGGGCAATGGGACCACCTTGTCGGCAGCAGGTCGATGCGGGTCGTCAACAGTTGGTGGACGCTCCGGAGCCGGTTGAAGCGGGGAAGCGGGGAAGCTGTCGACGATTCGAGCTACAGACGCCAACTCAAGAAGGACCTCGACCGGATTCTCGACACCCACAAGGAGGCGGCCGGCATCGTGGTCTACCCGCCGACGATCGGCTGGGCGGCGCAGTTGTTCCAGCGACCGCAGCAGATGGCCCGGGCCTTTGCCCGGATGGGTTATCTGACTTTCTTCGGGGTGCAGTGGGATGGGGA
>JANMST010000179.1:0-12010 GCA_031389635.1 Acidimicrobiia bacterium
CCCCCCGCAAGCGGGGGGACAGACGTATCAGGAGGCCGAATCACGGCTCCGCTCTTGACCTCTGGCTCCAGCGTCTAGTCTAACAATGGGTGTAGGGGAACGCCCTTCACGGGGTCTAAGGACCGATAGGACGCGCGTAGAACGGCACATGGACGAATCGCTCCTGGTGCCAGCGAGTGGGCTGATCGGCCCCTGGTTCCCAGGAAGGGCCGGGGTTAGGCTTTTGCTTCGATCGAGGGACGTGGGGTTGGAAATGATCTATGGACAAACAGGGGTGCCTGGTGGCGCGTGGCATTGCAGGCCGAATGGGCCGAGCGTGGCAATGGCGAACCGCTCAGACAGTCGATCGGAGCAGCGGTGGATTTCGATCTAACTGAAGAGCAGAAGGCGTTTCGGTCGTCGTTGATCGACTTCGCCACGCACCATCTCAACGAGGGCCTGGCCGAGCGCGACGAGACCCACGAGTTCAGCCATGAGGCCTGGAAAAAGTGTGCCGAGTTCGGTATCCAGGGCCTCCCCATCCCCGAGGAATACGGAGGGCAGGGCGCCGACCCGATGGCCATGGTTTTGGCGATGGAGGCACTCGGGTACAGCTGCCGGGACAACGGCCTCATCTTCTCGCTCAACGCCCAGATGTGGTCGTGTGAGGTCCCCATCGCCCGCTTCGGGACCGATGAGCAGAAGCAGCGCTACCTCCCCGGCCTGGCCGACGGCAGCATCATCGGAATTCAGGGGATGTCCGAACCCGACTCCGGGTCCGACGCCTTCAGTCTGGCCACCCTGGCTCGACGCGATGGCGATGATTTCGTCCTCAACGGCTCCAAAACCTTCATCACCAACGCTCCTGTCGCCGATGTCTTTGTCGTGTTTGCCTCGACCGACCGCTCCAAGGGAGCATTTGGCCTTTCGGCCTTCCTCGTCGACCGGCAGAACCCGGGGGTGGAGATCGGGGCACCTTTCAAGAAGATGGGATTGCGAACCTCCCCCATGAGTGAGATCTCCTTCACGGATTGCCGGATCCCGGCAACCAGCCTGCTCGGTCCCCTCGGGGCCGGGATGTCGATCTTCAACCACTCCATGGAGTGGGAACGGGGAATCATCCTCGCCTCGGCCGTCGGCACCATGCAGCGCCAACTCGAGACAGCCGTCGCCTACGCCCGTCAGCGCAAACAGTTCGGGCAGCCGATCGGGAAGTTCCAGGCGGTCTCCCACAAACTGGCCGATATGAAGGTGCGACTGGAAGCGGGCCGCCTCCTGCTGTATCGCCTCGGCTGGTCCATGAGCAAGGGCAAGACGACCGGGATGGAATCAGCCATGGTCAAGCTCTTCCTCAGCGAGAGCCTGGTTCAGTCCAGCATGGAGAGCATCTTCATTCATGGCGGCTACGGCTACATGACCGATTCCGAGATCGAACGCGATCTGCGAGACGCGATCGCCGGTCGCATCTATTCAGGCACCTCCGACATCCAGCGCAACCTGATCGCGCGCTTCATGGGGCTGTGAGATGAGCGGACTCCTCCACCAGCTTCTCGAAGAGTCGGCCATTCGATTCCCCGATCGCCCGGCGGTCGTCCAAAACGACCGGACCGTCAGCTATGCGGACATGGACCGGCGCGCCAGCCAGCTCGCCCAGCTTTTCGTCAGCGAAGGGGTCAAGGTCGGTGATCGAGTCGGGCTCTTCATCGACAAGTCAGTCGAGGCCGTCGTCGGGATCTACGGCATCCTCAAGGCCGGGGCCAGCTACGTTCCTCTCGACTTCCGCGCCCCCAGCCCGCGCCTCGGATACATCGCCGGCAACTGCGAGCTCAACTGGCTCATAACCACCGGGAAGAAGACCAAGCAGTGGCCCGAGTTAATGGCAGCGGGGGCGCCGCTCAAGAACGTCATCACCATGGACGGGGCCGATCCGGCTCCACCGGAGGGCGTCAGGGGCTTTGGCACGAACGACCTCGAGCGCCAGTCGGACAAGCCGGTCTCAGTCGATCTCAACGAGCACAACCTGGCCTACATCCTTTACACGTCGGGGTCGACCGGCCAGCCCAAAGGCGTGATGCTCTCCCACGGCAACGGCCTCGCCTTCGTGGAGTGGACCATCAACGAACTCTCCTTGACCTCCGAGGATCGCCTCTCGAGCCACGCTCCTTTCCACTTCGACCTCTCCATCTTCGACCTCTATGCAGCCGCCGGGGTCGGGGCCGCGGTTGCCCTGGTCCCGTCGAGCACTTCGGTGTTCCCCATGGAGGTGGCCCGTTTCATCCGGGAGAAGCAGATCAGCGTTTGGTACTCGGTCCCCTCGATCCTCTCCTTGCTCATTCAGCACGCCAGCCTCGTCGAGGGCGACCTTCCTGGCCTCCGGACCATGGTCTTCGCCGGCGAGGTGTTTCCCAGCAAGTACTTGTCAAGATTGATGACCACCCTCCCCCACGTCTCGTTCCACAACTGGTACGGGCCTACCGAAACGAACGTCTGCACCGCCTTTCCGGTGCCGGCGGCCCCCGACCCGCTCGGTCCCGACATTCCGATCGGACGGGCCATCACCGGGGTCGAGACCATCGTCGTGACCGCCGAAGGCCGCGTGGCCTCGCCGGGCGAAGAGGGCGAACTTCTGGTGAAGGGCCCGACGGTGATGAAGGGGTATTGGGGGGACCCGGAAAAGTCCGCCTCCCGACTGGTGCCCGATCCGTTGCACCCCGAGTCCGGAGAAGTTGTCTACCGGACCGGTGACCTGGTTGCCGAAGGGCCGGACGGCTATCGCTTCCTCGGTCGCCGCGATCACCAGATCAAGAGCCGTGGATATCGCATCGAACTCGGCGAGATCGAGACCGCCATCAATGCCAATCCGGCTGTCATCGAGTGTGCCGTCACCGCGGTGCCCGACGATGTCATCTCGAATCGAATCGTGGCCTACGTCGTCGCCAACCCCGATCTCGACGACGACGCGCTGGCGGCGTGGTGCGCAACATTGATACCGAAATACATGGTTCCCGAATCATTCGTATTTGCGGATCTCCTACCGAAAACGAGCACTGGCAAGATCGATCGCCAGGCTCTCCAAAAGACTGGCTAGACGGAACGAAAGTGCTCATGACTAAGAAAATCAAGACAGACGTCCTCATCATCGGTGGTGGCCCGGCGGGCTCGACCTCGGCCCTGCGCCTGCTTCAGCGTGGAATCACGCCCATCATCGTCGAGCGAGAGGACTTCCCCAGGTTCCACATCGGTGAGTCGATGACCGGCGAGTGCGGCAATCTCGTCAGGGAGTTGGGCTTCGAGGACTACATGATCGGGGAGAAGTACCCGGTCAAGCACGGCGTTGTCGTTTCGGGCACCCGCGGCAACCCCGACTGGTGGCTGCCGATGTCCAAGCGCAACCCCGACCTCACCAGCGACTTCAACCCGACCTGGCAGGTCAGGCGTTCGACGTTCGACAAGATGCTGCTCGACACCGCCCTGGCGCGGGGGGCCGAACTGATCACGGGCAAGGCGACCGTCCCGCTCGTCGAGGACGGGAAGGTGCTGGGCGCCGAGATCGAAGTGGATGGCGAGACCATCCAGATCGAAGCCAAACTCACCCTCGACTGCTCCGGGCAGGCGACCTTCCTGGCCAACCGCAAGGCCACCGGGCCTAAGTACATGGGCTCCTACGACAAGCAGATTGCGATCTTCTCGCACATCAAGAACTTCGCCCGGGATGAGGACAGCGACCAGGCGGACGTCAAGTCGACCAACACCCACATCTTCTACACCCGCAAGTACCACTGGGCATGGGGCATCCCTGTCGACCAGGAGGTCACCAGTGTCGGAATCGTGGTGCCGGCGGCCTACTTCCGCGACAAGCAGGAGTTGAAGAGGGACTTCTATGTCCGCGAACTTCGCGAGCTCAACCCCGGCCTAGCTCGTCGAGCAGAAGATGCCGAACTGGTCGAGGACGTCCACGTCATCCCCAACTACTCCTTCCAGGTCGCCGGCTTCACTGGCCCCGGATACATCTGCGTAGGCGACTCCCACCGCTTCGTCGATCCAATCTTCTCGTTCGGGCTGTACGTCGCCATCCAGGAGTCGAAGGCCGCGGTGGATGTCGCCGTCGACTATCTCGCCGCCGGCGGCGTGACCGCCAACGGCAACGGCAACGACCACGGCAAGAACCCCTTCATCGACTACATGATCAGCATGGAGAAGGGCATCGACGTCCTCGAGGACATGATCGACACCTTCTGGGAGAACCCGCTGGCATTCGCGGTGATGGTCCACAACAAGTACCGCGAGCCGATGCTCGACGTGTTCTCGGGCCGTATCTACGAGCACTCCCTGCACCTCGGCCGCGATGAGGCGATGGTGGCGTTCCGCAAGCTGCTCAAGCGGGAGCGCAACTACGACGATCAGTCTCTGTTCTCGATCCCGATCGGTTCGAGGTACCACCCCGAGCGGGCCGAGCTCTGGAACTCCGAGCTCAGCTCGGTCGAAGGCACCGAGGCCTGGATCAGAGAGAACACGTGAACGTCCGGGTCGGTTTCGCCGACGACTCGCCAATCGCTGGTCCTACCGGGCCTGCACCGCGGTCGTCGTCGGATACCGCCCGGGCCAGGACCAGTGCTACAAGACCGAACAAAAAGACCCATAGCGACCCCCCGGACCCCTCCTAGCCTGAAAAGCGGGAGCGCCGGGGGAGACGCGTAACTAGGGACAACAAAGAAGAGATTGAAAGGGCGCGTATATGGCACAGGAAAGCACGGTCGACGTCGTGGTCATCGGTGGGGGCCCGGCTGGTTCGACCATGGCCTCATTCCTCTCGATGAAGGGACATTCCGTCACCGTTTTGGAGCGGGAGAAGTTTCCCAGAGAGCATGTAGGCGAGTCGATGCTCCCCTTCTGCTATCACGTTTTCAAGGAGCTCGGGATCCTCGAGACAATGAAGGAGCGGTGGGTGCGCAAGCCCGGCGTTCGCTTCATCGACGTCGACGGGATCACCAACACCGCCTGGTGCTTCTGGCACCACATCACGGACGAGAGCGCTCTGTCGTTCCAGGTGATCCGCTCCGAATTCGACGACGTCCTGCTGAAGCACTCGGCTTCGCTGGGCGCCACGGTTCACGATGCGACCAGGGTTACCAACGTCGACCTCGACGAAACCGGAGCCGACGTGTACGCCTCCGGGCCCGACGGTGAGGTCAAGATCCGGGCGCGGTTCGTGGTCGATGCCAGCGGTCGTGACACCTTCATGTCCAACCGGCTCTCGACCAAGGTCGCCCACAAGGATCTCGACCGCACCGCCCTGAGCTGCAGCTACTGGAAGGGTGCCAAGTTCATCGAAACCCTCGAAGAGGGATTGATCCAGATCGTCTACCTGGGTGGCGACAAGCAAGGCTGGATCTGGTGCATCCCGCTCGGCAACGACCGCCTCAGCGTCGGTACGGTCATGAACTCGGGCTACTACCGGTCGCAGCGGGCGGTGCTCAAGGAGCAGGGCTTCGACGACTGGAAGATGGCGCTCTACCTCCAGGAGTTGGAGGCGGCCCCGTTCACCAAGAACATCCTCGATGGCGCCACCATGGAGCGCGACCTGATGGTGAACGGCGACTACTCCTATCTCTGCAAAGAGAAGTGGGGCGACAGGTTCTGCCTGGTGGGCGACGCCTCGGCGTTCATCGACCCCATCTTCTCGAGCGGGGTCTTCATGGCCATGAACAGCTCGAGAATCGTTTCCGAGGTCGTGCACAAGCGCCTCACCGAAGGGGTCGAAGCGAGCGAGCCGGACTTCGCAGCAGCCTACGACAAGGTCGTGAGCGCCTACGACGTCGTCGATCGCTTGATCCGCCTTTTCTACACGCCGGAGGCGATCAACTTCGCCCAGCTCGGCCAGGCGGAGGGAGCCTTTGCCGACTTCGGGCACTACCAGAACGCCATTGCCGTCTACCATTTCCTGATTGGAGGCGACTTCTTCGAGGTGGCCAACAAGTACCGCGGGGTCATCGAGACCCTGCGCGATCCCAAGATGTTCGCCTCCTTCAAGAACCTCGTCATCGACCGGCCGACACTGTCCTCGACCAATTGCGATGTCGACCACGACGTGGCCTATCACCCCGGTCTGCTTTTGCACGAGCCGCGTCGAGACCGCGATCGTGTCTGATTGGCGGTTCTGGGTTGATTTTCAGGGGCCAGGGGTTAGTTTGTCGAAGGGTTCGGGAGGGATGAAATGAAAGCTTTGGTAACGGGGGCGGCCGGCTTCTTAGGGGGCCACGTCGCCCGTCGGTTGCTCAGCGATGGATTCGACGTGACCGGCTTCGATCTGCAGCCGGGATCGATCGAGGATGTGCGGTGGTTGAAGGGCGACCTCGGTGACGTCGACGCTGTCACCCGGGCCGTCGCCGGCCAGGACGTGGTCTGCCACATCGGCGCGATCGGCGATGTCTACCTGGCTGCGGCCGAGCCAGCCCTAGCGGCGGCGGTCAACGTCACCGGCAGCGCCAATATCGCCGAAGCCGCCCGCCAGGCCGGAGCCCGAGTCGTCTACGCCTCTACCTGGGAGGTCTATGGCGAGCCCCAGCGCGAACCAGTCGACGAGGATCATCCCTGCGAACCGGACCATCCCTACAGCATCACCAAACTCGCCGGAGAGCGGATGCTCATGGCGGCCGGCCATCTCAACGACATACCGGTGGTCGCCCTGCGCTTGGGCACCGCCTACGGATCGGGCCTCCGCCCCAACTCGGTGTTCCGGATCTTCATCGACCGGGCCCGCCAGAAGCAGCCGATCTCGATCCAGGGAGATGGTTCCCAATCCCGCCAGTTCACTCACGCCGCCGACATCGCCCGGGCGTTCTCCCTGGCATCTCGCTCGGAACTGCGAGGGCTGGTGTTCAACACCGTCGCCCCCGAACCCATCTCAATCAAGCAGTTGGCGGAGGCGGTCATCGCCCGCTACCCCACCGACCTCTTGTTCGCGCCCGCTCGCGCCGGTGACGTTCCGCCGGCGATGGTTTCCTCGGCCCGGATCACTGAAATGCTCGGTTGGGTTCCGGAAATCTCGTTCGACGCGGGTGTTGGCGAACTGATGGATTCACTCGCCGACACGCCCTGACAATGGACCGCCGTCAGAGCATCACGGTGCTCATCAAGGGCCTCGGGATCGGTGGCGCTGAGAAACTCATCAGCGAGGCCGCCGGCTACTGGGACCGTGATCGCTTCGACTATCGGGTCGCCTACCTCCTGCCGTGGAAAGACCAGCTGGTATCCGAGCTCGAGAGCAAGAACGTGCCGGTGGCAATGCTCGGCAGCAAGCGGGGAGCCGGGCCGGCATCGTTGATCCGGTTGCGACGGTTCATCAAGGAGTCCGAGAGCAACCTCGTTCACGCCCATCTGCCTTCGGCCGGAATCCTGGCCCGCCTGGCCTCGCCGGTGCCGGTGGTCTACACCGAACACAACATTGCCGACTCCTATCGCAGCGCCACCCGGGTGCTCAATCGCTTGACTTACGGGCGCAATGCCCGCGTGACGGCCGTATCCGGAGCTGTCGCCGAATCGGTGGCGAGGTATCCCGGCCCCACCGCCCAGGTGATACCGAACGGTGTGAACGTCAGCACCTCCCCCGAGGCGATCGCAGCCGCCCGGGCCGAGCTGGGAATCGGACCGGACTCCGATCTGGTGGTTCACGTCGGCAACATCAGACCGCACAAAGGACACTCGACTCTGGTCGCCACCGCCCGCCTGCTCGGAGAGCTCCGGCCGGGGACGACCGTGGTGTCGATCGGCGGAGAGAAGTTCCCGGGAGACCTGGAGAGGGTCCGGTCAATGGCCACCGAGCAAGGAGCCGATCACGTGATCCGGTTTCTCGGTCGTCGGGAAGACGCTCTGTCCTTTCTCGCCGCAGCGGACGTGGTCGTCAACCCTTCCGATGTCGAAGGTCTACCCGTTGTGCTGCTCGAGGCTCTGGCGCTGGAACGGCCGGTCGTGGCGACCGCCGTGGGTGGTGTTCCGGCTCTTATCGAGCACGAGAAGACCGGGCTGCTGGTCGCCGCCGGCGATCCCGAGGGCCTTGCCAAGGAGCTTGACCGCCTGCTCTCCGATCGCCCTTTCGCTCGCAGCCTGGCTTTGGCCGGTAGTGAGGCCGTGCAGCGCCACCACGGAATCGAACAGATGGTCCGGTCCTTCGAGGACGTCTACACCGAGGTCCTCGGTGTCTGAGCCGTTCCTGGTCCGTCCCTTTCAAGATGAGGATCTCCCCGAGGTGCTGGAGGTCCTGCGACTTTCGCTCGGCGAGCCGCCGGGCCTGACCCGCAACGAGGCGCTGTTCGCCTGGAAGCACCTCGACAATCCTTTCGGTCGCTCGCTGATGCTGGTCGCCGTGGAGAGTGGAAGGATCGCCGGCTTTCGGGCATTCATGCGCTGGGACCTGGTGACAGCAGACGGGATCACGTTGCGCTGTGTCCGGGCCGTCGACACAGCCACCCATCCCGATTTCCAGCGCCGAGGCATCTTCCGACTGCTCACCCTGGCCGGAATCGAATTGGCCACCGAACAGGGAATTGACCTGATCTTCAACACCCCGAACGATAAGTCCGGAGCCGGGTACCTGACGATGGGCTGGCACAAAGTCGGAACCGTCGGGGTGATGATGCGCCCGGGCATGGGTCTGCTGCGTTTGAAGCGTCGTCTGCACGAGGAGGCGCCGACCCACGCTGAGCTCTCCGTGGCCGCGGCTGATCGCACTGCCGCTTTTGCCTTTGCCGAGCGGCCCCCCGTCGGCTTGCGGACCCCTAGGACCGCCCAGTACCTCCGGTGGCGTTTTGAGTCCCATCCGACGAATAGGTATGTGCTCGCAACCTCACCGGACGGGGTCGCGGTCGGCCGGGTCCACAATCGAAACGGACGCCGCGAACTGGTGATCTCGGATCTGGCCGGTCGGGGAAGTCACAAGGCAGCGTCCCGTTTGCGGGCCGCCACCCGGCCCGATTACACCGTCGCCTGGTTCTCTCATGGTCTCGTGGAGAGGCGATGGGCCATCCGCGGTGGCATGTTGCCCGTTCCCGGGCTGAAGGCCCTAACACTGATGGCCCGTCCCCTCAGAGACCTGCCGGTCGACCTTGCCTGGAAGAACTGGGACTTCTCGATCGGCGACCTCGAACTTCTGTGAAGCGTTCCGGTCGCTTCAACACGGGCGGTCACTGACTGTGCCACTCCCCCGGTTGGGTGGCCCCGAGAACCTTGACCAATAGCAGGACAGTGGCGGCGGCCACAGCGAGAACGGTGATGATCGCCACTGATGTACTCAGGGTCTCATCCAACACGACGACCACAGCCAGATAGAGGGCCTGCACGCCACCGGTGAGAAGGGCGACACCGGGAATGCTCACACCGCGGTCGATCAAACGGTCGTAGAGATGAAGACGGTCCCGGGAGAAGAGCGGCTGATGGCTGATGGCCCTCCTCAACAAGGTGGCTGCCATGTCGAAGAAGAAAACTCCGAACATGGCCGCCGCCACGGCCAGGTCGCCGACCCCCTCGCTGGCTTCAACCATGCCGTAGACCAGGAACACCGCCAGGACGTAGGCGCCGTTGTCCCCGAGAAACATGCGGGCGGGGTGCCAGTTCCAGAGCAGGAACCCGGCCACCGCACCGGCCAATGCCAGACCGAAAACGGCGCTCGAGCCACGGGTCAATGCCAGCACCGCCACACCCATTGCGGCGACGCCACCCGAGAGACCGGCCAGGCCGTCGAGACCATCGAGGAGGTTGACCGAATTGACCGCCACGACCACGAGGACGGCGATCAGGCCGGCCCGGATCCAGCTGTCCCCTACTGCCGAATATCCAAGTGCCAGCCCGGCCACCGCTTCCACTCCCAATCGGACCAATGGCGGGACTCCGGCGCGGTCGTCGACCAGTCCGATCAAGACCACCAGGGTGGACGCCACCAACAGATAGACGTTGAACCGCCCGGTCAACACCATCGCCAAGTGAACGGCCAGGAACAGACCGACCCCACCCAGAGGCACCGCCGGGCGAGAATGGGCCTTGAGAGCGGGATCGTCGGGCTCGTCGACCCACCCCAGGGCCGGCCCCAACCGGACCGCCACCACCCCCCAGAGGGCGGCGATGGCCAACGCCACGAACACGGCGATCAACCCGTCTGGCACGTAAACATCCTCCCGCCCACGGATCGACAAGCTAGCCAGCCGACCGCCGATCCTCCTAGCGACCCAGTGTTCAGCCGACCCACCAGGGGTAGCATGCGATCGAACGGGCTAGGTAGGGAGCGGTCGGGTGCCAACACAGCAGATTTTCGCATGGGCGCGTTCGCGCCGAGGTAGCAAAGCCGCAATCGTCGTGGGTCTCGCGTGTATGGGGCTCCTCACTGGCCTCTTGCCAGTGATACAACCGGCGGCTGCGGCCCAGGGGGAGCTGGTCCGGGCCAGCGTTTCTCAGTCAGGAGCCCAAGGTGACTCCTTCAGCGCAGGCGGAGTCGTCTCCGCCGATGGCCGATATGTGGTCTTTTCATCGAAAGCCACCAACCTCGTCTCCGGTGACACCAACGGCCGCGACGACGTCTTCCGCTTCGACCGGACCACCGGTCAGGTTCAGGCGGTCTCAGTCACCGCCGCCGGGGCCTTCATCCCGGCCAACCATGGTCAACCTGTGGTTTCGGGTGACGGCCGCTACGTGGCGTTTTGGAGCGAGGGCATTTTCGACTCCGCCGACCCTGAGAAGACCGCCGACGTCTTCGTGAAGGACATGGACACAGGAGTAGTCGAGCGTTTGACACTCGCCCCCGACGGGTCCAACAAGATCGGAGAGGACCGCTTCGCACCGAACAAGCCACTGGGGATATCGGACGATGGTCGCTGGGTGGTCTTCGAGTCGGACGCAACCAACCTCGTCGCCGGTGACACCGCCGACGGCGTTCGGGACATCTTCGCCCGCGATCGGTTCACCACAACGACCAGGCTTCTCAGCACCGAGACGGGTGGGCTTCCAGGCCCAAGCTCCGGTCTTGACTTTGTGGTGGCCGGCGCCGGATCCAATGCTGTCGTCGCACTGCGCATCGAAGCCCCGGACAACGCAGGCGAGCGCGCGGTGATCGCCAACCTCGGGAGCGGGGCTCAAACCGCACTCGAAGGGGACAACGTCGAGAGGTTCCCGATTATCGCAGTGGCCGCCGGAGGAGCATCGGCCATCCTTGGGACCGGATCGACAACGGTGCCCAACGAGTACGACGTCGCCGCCAAGACCCTGACGCCTCTGGAAGACAACGTCGACTGGGCCTCGATCGTGCCGGGAGCCTTTTCGAATGACCTCCGCTTCTACGTCGCCTCCTCGCCCAACGCCTTCACCTTTCGCGTGGTCGATCGAGAGACGGACACCTTCACCGAACTCCCCCGCGGGACCGACAACGCCGGACCCAATCTTGATGCGGTACCCACCACGGTTTCCGACGACGGCTTGATCGTTGCGTTCTCGTCGGCTGCCTCCAACCTGGTCTTCGGTGATACCAACGCGGCCGTTGACATCTTCGTGGTTCGGGTCGCGGTTGGCACCTTCGCCGATGACGACGGCAATCCCTTCGAGGCCGACATCGAGTGGCTCGCCACCGAGGGAATCACCCTGGGCTGCGCCATTGATCTGTTCTGCCCGAAGGCCCCTGTGACCCGCGGTCAGATGGCCTCGTTCCTGGTGCGAAGCCTCGACCTCCCGGCCGCCACCACCGATGCCTTCACGGACGATGCGGCGTCACCACATCAGGCCGACATCAACGCCCTGGCCGAAGCCGGGATCACCACCGGTTGCGGCCCTGGCCTGTTCTGCCCGGACGACTCGGTGACCCGCCAGCAGATGGCGTCGTTCCTAACGAGGGCTCTGGACCTGCCGGTGTCCACCACCGACTTCTTCACCGACGATGCCGGATCGATTCACGAGAGCGACATCAACTCCCTCGCCACCGACGGGATAACCCTGGGCTGCGCCCCCGGCCTGTTCTGCCCAACCGCCCAGGTCCTAAGAGAGCAGATGGCAGCCT
>JANMST010000198.1:0-3383 GCA_031389635.1 Acidimicrobiia bacterium
TTCGATGTCCGCCGGATCGGAATCGACGTAGATCGAGAAGTCGAAGTAGTCCGACACGAAAGCTCCGGTGGCGCCTCCCTGGAGAACATTGAGGCCCTCAACGATGAGGATGTCGGGCCTTCTCACCTGGCGAGTTTCGCCCGGGACGATGTCGTAGGCCAGGTGCGAGTAGACCGGCACCGCCACCTCGTCTATTCCCGACTTGAGATTGGCGACGAACTCGAGCAATCGACGGCGGTCGTAGCTCTCGGGGAATCCCTTCCGGTCCATGAGGCCCCGCTCCTCGAGGACCGCATTGGGCAGGAGGAAGCCGTCGGTGGTGACGAGGTCGACCCGGGGATGATCGGGCCAGCGGCTCAGGAGGGCCTGCAACACCCGGGCCGAGGTCGACTTGCCCACCGCCACCGAACCCGCCACGCCGATCACGTAAGGAACCGGTGTGGTGGGTTTGCCCAGGAAGGTGTCGGTCACGCTGAAGAGCTGATGGGACGCACGGACGTAGAGATTCAGCAAACGAGAAAGCGGCAGATAGACATCCTCGACCTCACTGATCGACAGGGCAACGTTGATCCCACGTAGCTCCGCCACATCGGCCTCGTTGAGGGTGAGCGGTGTGGAGGCGCGCAAAGCGGCCCACTCGGGACGGCCAAAGGTGAGATAGGGGCTGGAACTGGATCTGGCAGGTGGTGCGTTTTGCGTGGTGCGTCCTGCGTCGATCCTCAACGCACCACGCATAACGCATGACGCATAACGCTGCTAGACCAGTTCGATCAGGGCTTCTTCGGCGCCGTCGCCGCGGCGGGGACCGAGCTTGGTGATCCGGGTATAACCCCCCGGACGCTCGGCATAGCGGGGTGCCACTTCATCGAACAGCTTCGTCACGACCGCGTTGTCGTGGATGGTCTTGAGGATCGTCCGGCGGGAATGGAGATCACCGCGGCGAGCCTTGGTGATCAACTTCTCCGCCAGCGGGCGCACGGCCTTGGCCTTGGCGAGGGTGGTTATGACCTGACCCTCGGCGAAGAGCGACCGGGCCAGGTTCGACAGGATGATCTTCTCGTGCGCCCCGGAGTTGCCGAAGCGGGCGCCCTTGCGCGGCCGTGGCATCAGTTGCTGCCTTGATCCGCCAGGGACAAGCCGAGCTCGTCGAGCTTGGCGATTACTTCTTCCAGGCTCTTCTGACCGAAGTTGGTGATGTTGAGCAAATCGTCGGCGGTTCGCTGTACGAGTTCGCCAACCGTCTTGATCTGGGCCCTGCGCAGGCAGTTGCGGGGACGCTCCGAAAGATCGAGGGCCTCGATCGGGAGGTCGAGATCGGGCGAACCGGAGCTCTCGCTCTGACGCTCACCGAGCTCGAGACCGACGCCTTCGCCCATGTCGGCGAACAGGCTCATGAGCTCCCGCAGGGTCTTGCCTGCCGACGAAACCGCCTCTCCGGGGGCAATGGCCCCGTTGGTCTCGACATCGAGGACCAGCCGGTCGAAGTTCGTCATCTGTCCGACCTGGGTGTTCTCCACCCGGTAGGCCACCTTGCGAACAGGCGAGAAGATCGAGTCGATCGGGATGACACCGATAACGCCCGAGCCTTGCTTGTTGGAATCGGCACTGCGATAACCCACTCCCGGTGCGACCGTCAGCTCCATTTCGAGACGACCCTCACCAGAGAGGGTGGCGATGTGGTGGTCGGTGTTGACGATCTCGACCCCGGCCGGCACCTTGAGCTGACCGGCAGTAACTACGCCCGGCCCTTTGGCAGTCAGGTACAGCGTGTGCTCGTCTGACTCCATCAGGCGAACCACGATCTGCTTGACGTTGAGAATGATGTCGACGACGTCTTCGACTACGCCCGGCACCGTCGAGAACTCGTGCTGCACCCCTTCGATTCGGATGTTGGTGACAGCAGCGCCAGGGACCCGCGAAAGCAGGGTCCGGCGAAGAGTGTTGCCCAGGGTGTATCCGAACCCCGGTTCCAAAGGCTCGGCAATGAAACGAGAGCGGTTGGGACCGGCCTCTTCCTCGGCTATATGGGGACGTTGAACTATTAACACGGCTCTTTCTCCTTTCGGCTCACTTGGAGTAGAGCTCGACGATCATCTGTTCTCTGATAGCGGTGTCGATCTGATCCCGGCTGGGAACGGACAACACGGTGAATTTGCGATCACCGGCAACAACGCTCAGCCAGTCCGGGACCGGATGGCTGATGGTGTCGACGGCGTGCTGGATGATGATCAGCTCACGACTGCGCTCTTTCACGGAGACCACGTCTCCGACTTTGAGCTGATAAGAGGGGATGTCGACCTTCTTGCCATTGACCTGGAAATGGCCGTGGTTGACGAGCTGGCGGGCCTGGGGCCTGGTCGCAGCGAAACCGGATCGCCAAACGACATTGTCCAGGCGCTGCTCGAGCAGGCGCAACAGGTTCTCACCGGTGACGCCGCCCTGGCGGTTGGCCATCTCGTAGTAGCGCCGGAACTGGCGCTCGAGAACGCCGTACATCGTGCGCAGCTTCTGCTTCTCGCGCAGCTGCAGCATGTAGTCGCTCTCCTTGATCCGGCCGCGGCCGTGCTGGCCCGGTGGATAAGGGCGCCGCTCTACCGGGCAGCGCTTGTTCTGGCAAAGAGGAGTGCGAGCGCGCCGACAGGCGCGATGACGAGGCCCCGTGTACCGAGCCATGACTAACCCCTCCGCCGCTTCTTTTGGCGGCAGCCGTTGTGTGGCATCGGAGTCACATCACGAATCCCGGTGATCTCCATACCCATGTTCTGGAGGGTACGAACGGCGGTGTCGCGGCCCGAACCGGTGCCGGAAACGATCACGTCGAGCTTGCGGATGCCGTGCTCACCGGCTCTGCGGGCAGCCTCTTCTGCGGCCACTTGAGCCGCGTAGGGAGTCGACTTGCGGGAGCCCTTGAATCCGACCGCACCGCCTGAGGTCCAGACGACGGCATTGCCGCCCTGGTCGGTGATCGTGATCAGGGTGTTGTTGAAGGAGGCCTTGATATGAGCCTGGCCATGTGAAATGTTCTTGCGCTCGCGCCGACGCACCCTCTTGGGGCCGCCTGCGGCGGCAGCTGGTTGAGTCTGTTTTGCCACCGTCTATACCTACTTCTTCAGTTTCTTCTTGCCGGCAATGGCCACTTTCGGGCCTTTGCGAGTGCGAGCATTGGTGTGGGTACGTTGGCCCCTGACAGGGAGGCCACGACGATGGCGAATACCCTGGTAGCAGCCGATCTCGATCTTCCGCTTGATGTTCTGTTGAATCTCACGGCGCAGATCGCCTTCGACCTGGAAGTACTGCTCGATGTGTCTGCGAACGCGGGCAGCCTCGTCCTCCGTGAGATCCTTCACCTTGGTGTCCGGACTCAAGCTCAACTCCTGGCAGAT
>JANMST010000056.1:0-1818 GCA_031389635.1 Acidimicrobiia bacterium
CCGGGTCGATACCGAGTTCGCTCGCCAGCATGGACCCGATGTGAGCCGACTCGACAAGGTGGTTGAGAACGTTCTGGCCATAGCTCGTCCGATATTTGAGCCGACCGAGGAGGGTTACTAGCTCGGGGTGCATCTTGGTAAGGCCCACTTCGAGTAGTGCCCACTCGCCGGCGTCTCGCACCGATTGCTCGACCTCGGCTTGCGCTTTCTCGAAGGCCTCCTCAATCGACGCCGGGTGGATCCGACCATCGGCCACGAGTTTCTCGAGAGTGATGCGGGCCTTCTCTCTCCGAACGGGATCGAAGGACGCAACTGACACCGCTTCCGGCGTGTCATCGACGATCAGGTTGACGCCGGTGACTGCTTCAAGAGTGCGGATGTTGCGACCCTCCCGACCGATGATGCGGCCTTTCATGTCGTCGGATGGGAGTGCGACCACGGAGACCGTCGACTCTGTCACGACTTCCGAGGCGAGCCGCTGGATGGCCGTGGCCAGGATCCGCCTGGCCCGACGGTCGGCTTCTTCCCGTGCTTTCACCTCGAGATCCCGCACCAGGATCATGGCGTCGCGTCGACCGTCATGCTCGACTTGTGCAAGTAGCTCGTCCTTGGCAGCCTTGGCGTCGACTCCGGAGATCCGCTCCAGTTCGGAGCGAGCGGTCTCCTTGAGGCGATCGAGCTCCTGCTGGCGACCAGAGGTCTCACCTTCACGTTGGATGAGAATCTGCTCGCGCTGGGCGAGATTGGATGCACGCTGCTCGAGGGTTCCCTCGCGGTGGCTCAGCCGCGTCTCAACCGCGTCGACTTCGACCCGGCGATGCTCGAGGGCTGCCTCCTCGCGCTGGCGGAAGGCAACGGCCCGGGCCCTGCCTTCCTCCTCGGCTCTGGCAAGGATCCGTTGGGCCTCTACCCGGGCGTTTCCAACGAGGTCGCCTTCGTCGATGACAGCGATCTTGCGTCGACCGCCGCTGTTCTTGGCGGCCAGATAGCCGACCGCCCCTGCCAGCCCCGCCGCCAAAACGGCGATGGCCACGATCCAGAAGTTCTCCATGGCGCTGCCTTCCGGTGCGGCCATCCCCTACAACGAGTTGTGCCGCGCCTCTCGGCCCGGCACACAAGCCCTCGCAGCTATCTCATTCAAGGCCATCCCCGGCCAGGGATATCCCTGCCGAGATGTGGCGCACTCTCTGACCGGCTACCCGGTCGTTAGGCAAATGATTGGCTCAACCGGTCGGGCGGAACCATTCGTTGTTGTAGGGAGAGTGCTGCACTTTTCTTGTTCAAAGGTTGGTTTGTGTGTCTGGGAGGCATGCTAACGCATGAACCCGCCGGCTAGAACGCGAAATCTTCAACTCGGCTGGGCTCAGTTGTCCGCGTTGGCGTTGTCCGCGTTGGCGTCCTCCGCCATTTCGGCCGTCACCGGCTCGCTGCTCATGCCGACCGTCTCGTAGACCTTGGCTTGAAGCTGCATCGCCACTTCCGGGTTCTCGCGAAGGAACCGCTTGGCGTTCTCCCTGCCCTGTCCGAGTTGGTCGTTGTCGAAGGTGAACCATGCACCGCTCTTCTTGACGACGCCCTCGTCGACGGCGACGTCGAGGAGACTTCCCTCGCGTGAGATCCCTTCTCCGAAAACAATATCGAACTCGGCCTGCCTGAAAGGGGGCGCACACTTGTTCTTGGTCACCTTCACTCGGACCCTGTTGCCGACGCTTTCGGCTCCGTCCTTGATGGTCTCGACCCGTCGTACTTCGAGTCGAACGCTCGCATAGAACTTGAGAGCCCGACCCCCTGGTGTTACTTCGGGTGAGTTGTGAACCA
>JANMST010000246.1:0-13560 GCA_031389635.1 Acidimicrobiia bacterium
CCAGTGCGGCCGCGGTGCCGGAAACGGTGCCACCCTCCGCGCCCGTGCCATCACGAGCGAACTGACCGCGGGCGGAGCTATTAGCCCAGCTCCCCGAATAAAAAGCGGTGAGGTACTGGCGATGGGCCTGCGGGTCGATGCCGAAGGCGAGCGCGGAGTCATCCTCGAACCACCATCCCAGGTCGTCGTGCGAGCGGAGATATGTGATCCACGTGCACCCGTCGGGAAGGTCGGACCGGTCGGCCAGAGCGCTGGCCAGAAGACGGGTGTCGGAAGTGGCGAGGGCTTCCCAGACTGCGCTCATCAGGACCGAGTGATAGCCCGCCCGACATTCCCCGGGCCTGACGAAAGACGCCTCCGGCCCCGGGACCATCGCCCCGCTGATGAGGCTGATCGAAGATGCAGCAATGCGGGCAATGGTGTCGAGGACCTGGACGATGAGATGTGCCTCGGCGAGGTTTTCGGAGTTGGTGCCTGGCTGCTTCCAGAGGAACGACTCACCGTTGATCCTGATGACCCCCGCCCCGAGATTGGCGAGGAACAGCATCTCGGTGACAACAGCGGCCAGGACGTCGGGATTGGAGTAGTTGAGATCCCACTGGACGGAGCTCAGCGTCGTCCACACCCAGGCGCCACCCTGGACCTCGGGATGCCATGTGAAAGCGTCTCCTTCCCGGTCCGGGACTATCGAACGCAAGTAGGGCGCGTATGAGTCGGGAACCTCGCGATCACGGAAGAGGAAGTAGAAGGCCGCGTACCTGGGGTCGCCGGCGGCCGCTGCCTTCGCCCAGGGGTGGTCGGGGGCAGTGCCGCTAAGGACCATATCGAGAACCAGGGTCACGCCGATGTCGCGCAGTTCGGCTGCCACCTTCGTCAACTGCTTGGTGGTCCCGAGACCGTCCCGAAGCCGGCGGTAGTCCGAAACAGCAAATCCGCCGTCGTTGTCGAGTTCCGGAGTGGCATACGGGGGGAGTAGGTGGAGGTGGGTCACTCCCAGCGACTCCAGATGATCCCGGCGCTCTCGCAAACCCTTGACGCCCTTGACGCTGCCGGCATAGCGGTCCAGATACGTCATAGCCAGGAGCGACCGGGAATCGGACATCCATTGCGGTGGAACGGTTGATTTTCGGTCAAGCCTCCTGAGGGCCTTCGGCCGACCCATGACACCGTGAGCCGTCACCTCGAGTATCTGCTGGTAGATCCAGGCGAAGTCGTATCGCCAGCCATACAAGCGATGCAGGAGTCGAAAGAGCCGCTCTCCATGTTCCGAGAGCCGGGCCGAGAAATCGTCCCAAGCCTTCGGAGTGAATCCGATCCGCAGAAGGTCCTCAACACGCCGCCCTGCTTCATCGGCAGCGGTGCTCATCCAATCCATCGGGTCCAAATCCGACTTGGAGGGCCCTCCGGGGATCACGAGGTCAGTTCGTCGAGCAACTTCGGAAACATCTCCCGCCAGGTGACCCAGTCATGAGGCCACTCGGGCCCCCACTCATCAACCCGGTTGGGTATCCCCCTGGACCCGAGAACCTCTGCGGTCCTCCAGGACTCTCCGGGATCCTCCGCCTTGCCGAGCCCGTGAGCAAACACCACGAACCGTTCGCGCAGACGGGTGAGTTGCTCGCCATCGGGGAGGGTCGGCAGATAGTGGATCGGGGACGAGAAGAAGAACTCCGACGTCATCGGACCCTTGAGCCAGCGAGTCAGGTTGAAGGTGCCCGACACACACAATGCCGCCCGGAAGGTGTCGGGGTGCCGGCACAAGACCTCGAGGGCATTGAAGGCACCGATCGATGCTCCAGCGGTCACGATCTCGATGTCGCCACTCCGACAATCGGCCCGGATGGCCGGGACGACCTCGTGCCGGATCACGGAGTCGAAGGCCGACATCATCCATCCGATTCGCCGATGATCGGAGGTGGTCAGGAACGTGCGCCCGTTGATCGAGTCGACCGAATACACCTTGATCCGGCCGTCCCGGAGAAGGTCCTCCAGCGCTTCGATCAGGTGGAACCGCTCGATCTCCTCGAAGTCACCCCCGGCCGTTGGAAATATCAGGATGGGCACTCCGTCCGTTCCCCACCGGGCAACCACCACCTCCTCGCCGATGCGGTCCGAGTGCCAGCGCTCGACAACCTTCACAGCGACCCTTCACCGGTATCGGACGGCGTTGTCACCCGGCTCAAGGAGTGTTCACCACCGTATGCCCCGGTGGTCGACGGATTGGATCCGAGAATATCAAGGCGGTCGCGCTCGGTGCGGCGCCAGAATTGCAACAGGCCCCAGAAGTGCTCCGTGTACTGCTCGACCTCGTGGGGAGGGAAGATGACCGATACCTTGCGGCGCACCGCCTCCCTTGCCCGCTCGGTGCCGAAGTACTCCCAGGTGATCTCATCGAGCATCGCCAGGTGGGTATCACAGAACTCGAGGAATCGATCCGTCTCGTAGCGCTCATGTGCGATGCCCGCATAGGCCGACAGCTTCTCCCGGTATGACAGGTCCTGGCGGGCAATGTCGAAGTAGGCGTTCCAGTCCGGGTTGTGTCGAACCTTGCGGCCGGTCGCTGCCACATAGACGGCCCACCGAATGTTTGCTTTCACCAGCCAGGGGAGGTGATAGTGGAGGCTTGTCACCTGGGAGTCGGGGCAGGCATTGGCGAAGTCGATCGGGTAGAACTCACCTTCCTTTCGCAACGCCTCACACGAATTGAAGTCCCAGTTGAAGAAGCTGTTGATGGTCAGGACCATGTCTGACATCAGTTGCCACTCCGAGGCGTCGAGGAAGTCGAATCCGACCTTGTATCGGTCGTGCATGGGCGCTGCCGGGTCGTACTGGATGATGTTGACCTGCGGTCCCACTGCTAGCGCCCGAACGAAGAGATCGAAGGGCTCGACCGCTTCCTGGAGATGCATGATCGAGCGACCGCTCTTGTCGTAGGCGACCCGCAGTTGCTCCTCGTTCTCGATGCGTGAGACGCCTCTCCAGGCCCCGCCGTCGAAGGGCTTCATGTAGCAGGGATATCCGACCTGCTTGGCGACCTCGGCGATATCGAAGAGGCGTGCGTACTGCTCGAGGGTCACCTGGAGGTCGGGTTGGGGGTCGTACTCCTTGGGCGGCAGCAGGAGAGTCCTGGGAACCGGCAGGCCGAGCCTCATCATGGCGGCGTACGAGGTGTGCTTTTCCATCGACTGGATGCTGAAAGGGTTGTTGAAGACGTAGAGGTCATCGTGAACGACGGCCTTCTTTATCCACTCCCGGGAAGTGTGGTACCAGTGGGTGAGGCGATCGAGCAGGACTGCGTACCGGACCGGTTGGCGGAGGAAGAATGGCTCGATTGTGACCCGCTCCACGCGGAAGCTGATCATGTCATCGCCCCTAGGGATCTGGGGATTGAGGCGAGCGATGATGTCCTCGAAAAAGACCGGCCACTCGAGGTCGGCGCCCAGCGACAGACCAATAGTCAGGGGCACTTCCGCCATGTTGCGAGCCTAACCCTTCCCATCAAAACGGGCCGATCCGGGAAACAGGAACGAGAGGGCATCGCCGAGGCGGTCCCGCCAACTACCCCAATGGTGCCCGTCCCAGGTCTCTCGATACACGTGACGAACAGCCGAGGCACCCACGATGGGCGCCAACCGTCGATTGAGGTCGCAGAGTCGTTCGTAACGACCGGCACTTTGAAACACAACGGTGTTCTCGAGACGGGGATCGGCCTCGAAGTTGGCCAGAAACTCGACGACCGGAGCGAAGACCTCCGGGGGCTGATGGTCTCCCACAGTGTGGGCAAAGGAGCCAGAGAGCAGGGCCAGCCCTGCCAGGGCCTGCGGGTTGTGCCAGGCCGCAGCCAACGCGGCCACGGCGCCGAGAGAAGTACCGAGCGCCGCCGTCCCGGTCGGTTTCAGGCGGAGCCTCCGGACGATGTGGGGAAGCACCTCGCCAACAAGGTGCTGGCTATGAGCGGGGTTGGCCCCGTACTCGGCGATCCGGTCCCATGGATCCAGAAGGACCACGGCCATGCTCGCGACGGCGCCTCCCTCGATCAACCGGTCGAGGCAGCCTCCCAAATCACCGAACTCGAGAAAGTCCGACCCGTCATGGACCATGAGGATCGGGTGCCCCGTTCGCGCCTTGAATCCCTCCGGCAGGTAGACGTGATAGTGGTGGCGCCGCCCCAGGGCCGCCGATGTCACGCGGACTTCGTGGATCTTGCCCCGGAGAGGTTCGGGAGGGTCCTTGGCAAACCACGGCAGTAGGTACTCCCGACCCGTGAGCACCGAATTAGAGCCGAACGGGTTTGGGGCAGTCGGGGGATTCTGCGGGTCGTCGATCTGACGGGTCCGACCGCTGAGCGTGATCGCCAGCCGGTATTCGATTCTGGCCGTAGCCGGGAGGTGGAGTCGGAGCTGCCAAAGACCATTGGCGACGCGCGTGAAGGGCGGGGGAGTGGGGAACTTTGGCATCCATGTGATGAGGTGGACCGCCTCGGCGTCGCCCCGAAAAGTGAGGACCGTTTCGTCGCCATCGTGGAACGGCCTCGAAGGTTCGATGGAATGTGGCTCGGGCTGGTGGGCAGCTGTGGGCGGAGTCGGGTGCAAAGCCTTCAGATTGTGCCAGGAGATTGCCGGCGGTTGTCTCGTATCGCTGCGACCGATGCCAAACTAAGGGCATGGCAACCACGCCTCCAGTAACGCTCACCAGGCCGCAGACCGATCGGTGGACCACGCTCAGGGAAGACCTGATCACGTCGGTTTTAGCTCTGTGGCTGATCGCCGGGTTGTTCGTGGATGGCTGGGCACATCGCAACCTGGAAGGGCTCGAAACCTTCTTCACACCCTGGCATGCCCTGTTCTATTCCGGGTTCACTGCCACCGCCCTGTGGATGGTCTATCTGGTCCGGAAACATTCGGGCGTGCCGGTCGGCTACCGAATCGGGATCATCGGGGTCGGTGTCTTTGCACTCGGCGGCGTCGGCGACCTGATCTGGCACACGGTCTTCGACATAGAGGTTTCCCTCGACGCCCTGTTGAGCCCGACCCACCTGGCATTGCTCACGGGAATCCTGCTGATCCTCACAAGCCCGATCAGGTCCTCGTGGCACCGTCCGACCCCTCGGGCGACCCCTTGGGGCCAGATCCTCCCCGCTCTCCTGAGCACGACACTGGTCATCGCGCTTCTGCAGTTCTTCTTCTTGTACGCGTCGGGATGGACGAGCGAGCTTCCGGGGGTGTTGTTCCAGCCCAACGATGACGAGTTGCTGGCGGCCTATGGCGTCCTCGAGATCATGATCAGCACCGCCATCATGTTCGGCGGGGTCCTCGCCCTGTTGAAGCGATACCGGCCCCCGGCCGGATCCTTCACCCTTCTGTTTGGAGTCGTTGGAGTTCTCATGTCGGCTCTCGACGAGTTTTTCTGGCCGTGGCAGATGCTGCAGATGCTCGCAGCAGGTGTGGTGGCCGATGTCCTGGTCACCCGGATTGATCCCGATCCGGCGGCGGCCAATCGTTATCGCTTGTTCGGACTGTTGGCTCCGATCGCCGTATGGTCGATACGGTTCATCGCGTTCGGCGTGTTTCGCCCCAACCTCGGTTGGCCGCCAGAAATCTGGGGAGGGGCCATCGTGTTCGCCGGCCTGTTGGGCTGGGGCCTCTCAGTGTTGATGACATTGCCTCCGTCTCCCGCACGGGCATAGAGCACTCCCATGGTCGGGAATGGGGGGTCTTTGGGATCAGGGTTGGCTGCGACGGTCATGACGGAGATGGCGATGTCGACAGAGGCCGACGGGTTCGTTCCGATCACAGCGGCGCACATCGATGGGTGCCTCTTCCATGGCCAGGCCGGCCTCGACTTCGCCGAGCGGCTTCTGGCCGAAGGTGCGCGGGTGAGGGTCCCTACGACGCTCAACGTGTCCTCCCTTGACCTGTTGCATCCCTTGCTCTATCGGGGAGCCGCCGAAACCGCACGGTCGGCGCGTCGATTGATGGAGGTCTACGAGGCGATGGGCTGCGAACCCACCTGGACCTGTGCGCCCTATCAACTTCAGCAGAGGCCCGGGTTCGGTGAGCAAATCGCCTGGGCCGAATCGAACGCCATCGTCTTCGCCAATTCCGTATTGGGGGCGAGGACCAATCGGTATGGAGACTTCCTGGACATCGCCTGCGCGGTCACCGGCGTCGCCCCTTTCTACGGGCTCCACACCGATCAGGGGCGGTATGGCACGGTGGTGGTGAGGTTGGTCGGCATCGGGTCGGATTGGCTCGATTCCGATTGGTTCTATCCGGTTTTGGGGAGCCTCCTAGGGCGCCTCTCGCCTACGGGCATCCCGGTCATTGTCGGACTCGATCGCCGCTCCTCCGAGGATCGACTGAAAGCGCTCGGTGCCGGGGCCGCCTCGTCCGGGGCGATCGCGATGTTCCACGCAGTGGGCGTCACCCCGGAAGCCGCCACCCGGGCCGAGGCAGCAGGGGGAGCGGACTTGCCTGAGGTCGAGGTGGGCCCCGATGACATCAGAGGCGAAAGGGCGAGGCTCTCAACCAACCACGGTGAACCCCCGCAGGCGGTGAGCCTCGGAGCACCGCACTATTCGGCTGGTGAACTGATCAGATTGGGCGGTTGGATGGGGGACCGAGCGACGGTCATGCCCCTCTTCGTCAACACCAATCGGGCGGCGGTGGATTCTGTGCCCGAGGTGGTGCAGCATCTGGGCGAGTGCGGGGTCACCGTGGTCACCGACACGTGCACCTACATCACGCCGATCATCGACCCTTCGATCCGGGTCGTCATGACCGACTCGGCCAAGTGGGCCTACTACGCCCCTGGCAACCTCGGGGTCGGGGTTGTCTTCGGTTCGGCGGAAGAGTGCGTGGCGACCGCTCTCGGTGACCGCTGATGCCCGGGGGTCCGGCCGAGCTGAGACTGTCCGAACCGCTCTCTTTCTGGGGTGGCATCGATCCAGAAACCGGTCGGATCATCGACGCTAGCCATCCTCAGGTGGGGGAGTCGATCACCGGCAAGATCCTTCGTATGCCTCATTCCCGGGGCTCTTCGTCATCACCGTCAGTGCTAGCCGAAGCCCTCCGTCTGGGCACGGGACCCGTCGCCATAATCCTCGATCGACCCGACCCGATGGTGGTTCTGGGAGCCCTGGTGGCCCGATTGCTCTACGGAATCGAGTGCAGAGTCACGGTCGACCCGTCGATAGATTGAGTACATGCATGTTCTCGTCACCGGTGGCACCGGCTTCATAGGCAGCCATACAGTCGTTTCACTGATCGAAGCCGGTCACGAGGTGGAGATCGCCGACGATCTCTCCAACTCGGGGCTCCCGGTGCTCGACGGCATCCATCAGATCACGGGGGAAAAGCCTCGCTTCCATCAAATCGATGTAGGCGACCCGGCGGCTCTCGAACCAGTGGTCAAAGGCGCCGGATTCGAGGCCGTACTGCACTTCGCAGCGTTCAAGTCGGTGGGGGACTCTGTTGCTCAACCTCTCCGGTATTACGACAACAATGTGGCCGGCACCGTTCGCCTCCTCGAGGTATTGACCAAACACGACGTCAAGAACGTCGTTTTCTCCTCATCCGCCACGGTATACGGCGAGCCGGATGAGCTTCCGGCGACCGAGGAAAGCCCCACCGGAGCCGGAACCAATCCGTACGGCTGGACCAAGATCATGATGGAGCGGATGCTCACGGATCTGGCGGTCGCCGATC
The DNA here is from genome assembly GCA_031389635.1 of Acidimicrobiia bacterium. Taxonomy (GTDB): domain Bacteria; phylum Actinomycetota; class Acidimicrobiia; order Spongiisociales; family ZC4RG35; genus DATEEG01. Next base: position 7,707 of record JANMST010000246.1, read on the forward strand.
CGGAATGGTCGGTCACGCTCCTTCGATACTTCAACCCGGTCGGGGCCCACCCGTCGGCGCTGATCGGGGAATTGCCGGCAGGGACGCCCCCAAACCTCATGCCCTACGTCACCGGGGTCGCAGCCGGAAGGTATCCCTTCATCGGAGTCTTCGGAACCGACTATCCCACCCTCGACGGCACCGCCGTGCGGGACTACGTCCATGTCGTCGACGTTGCTGAAGGTCACGTGGTTGCCCTGGACAAGCTCAACGGCCGGCCCGGTCGCCATGTCTACAACCTGGGGACCGGTCGGGGTTCGAGTGTGCTCGAGGTGATAAGGACCTTTACGGATGCGACGGGGGTCGATCTCAGGTGGGAGTCGAATCCCCGCCGTCCGGGTGACGTCGCTTCAACCTGGGCATCGGTCGAAAAAGCCGCCCGAGAGCTCGGGTGGGTTCCCCGCTTCGATCTCGCCGACATGTGCGTCGATGCGTGGCGCTGGGAGCAGAAGCAGTAAGTGTCAGCCCAGGGTCGAATCAGAGGGCGCCAAGTCATCGGGCAATTGACGACGTCTTCGTGGCAAGGGTCCCGACGGTGTCAGAGGTGTTGGACTAACTTGTCGTTTTGTGCAAGATCCGGCCGTGACAGGTGACGGTGAACTCCTCGAGGAGGTGATCCAGCGGATCGCCAGCGAGGTTGACCACGTCGATCGGGCCATGGCAACCGACTTCGCTCGGGCCTATCTGCGGCGTCGACCTTCCGGCGATGAGCGAACGGCTGACGAATGGTTCGCCGAAGTGCGGGGGATGTTCGAGTTCACCAAGGTACGGACCGACCCATTCTCCGTCAGGGTCTTCAATCCCGATCCCGAGACAGATGGCTACGGATCACCCGGCACTGTCATCGAGGTCAATATCGACGACGGTCCATTCCTGCTCGACTCTCTCACGAACGAGATTCAGGCCCATGGGCTCGAGGTGGCCCGAATCAGTCATCCGGTCATCGGTGTGGACCGGGATGCGGCCGGTCGTCTGACCTGGATCGGCCACGCCCGCCATGCTCGGAACAAGGAGTCCGTCGAGCACTACGAACTCGACCGGACGCTGTTCCCTGCTGATCTGCCTGGATTGGAGCGGGCACTTCGAGTCGTGTTGTCGGACATCAGGGCGGCCGTCAGGGACTTCCACCCGATGATGGACCGCGTCAAGCGCATGGTCGAGATAGTGCGGCGCGCCACCGGTTTCTACCCGGAGGCCGACCTCGGCGAGGCGATCGCCTTTCTTCAGTGGCTGCGCGATGAGAACTATGTGTTTCTGGGCTACCGCGAATACACGGTGGCCGACGAGGGGGGCAAGGCTTGTGTCCGGGCCGAACCCGGGACCGGATTGGGGATCCTCTCCGACGAAACCCGATCGACGATGTCCGAAGCGGTCCCTCTCGCCAGCCTGCGGCCCGAGATCGCAGCCCGCTACCAGGAGGGAGACCTCCTCGTCATCACCAAGACGAACCGGTTGTCGACGGTGCACAGGCGAGTTCGTCTCGACTACATCGGCGTGAGGATCATCGGGCCTTCAGGAGCCACGATAGGCGAGGCGAGGATGGTGGGTCTCTTCACTTCGAAGGCCTTCATGGAGCCGGCGTCTCACGTCCCGATACTCAGGCGGAAGCTGGCCGACATCGTGGCCAACGAGGATCTCATCGAGGGCTCACACGATCACAAGGCGGTGATCCAGATCTTCGAGGGATACTCGAAACACGATCTGTTCAGCGCCCCGACGGGCAGCTTGCAGCGGGAAATCATGGGTCTACTGGCGTTGCAGGAGACCCACCAGGTCCGGCTTTTCCTTCGCCGCGACCTCATGGAGCGAAGCGTTTCGATCCTTGTGGCACTTCCCCGCGATCGGTTCAATGCCGATCTTCGCAAGGCTCTGCAGGGTCTCTTCATGAGCCGATTCAATGGCACGGCGGTCGACTACCACCTCGAGTTGGGGGAGGCCGATCCCGCCCGGATCCATTTCACCGTCTGGGTCGATGGTCACATCCCGGAGGTTGGATACGACCAGCTCGAGAGCGAAGTCCTTTCGATGACCCGGAGTTGGAGCGACCGGGTAACCGAGGAAATGACCGCGCGGGTTGGCTATGCCGAAGCTCGCCGGCTGGCCGAGGTCTGGACCAGCCGCTTCCCCGATTACTACCGGGTTTCCGCCTCGCTCGAGGCCGCCGCTGAGGACGTCCTCGCCCTGGAGGCGTTGTCACTCTCCGAGGACACCTTCCATGTCGGCCTCCGCAACGAGACCGACGCGGGGGAGCCGCTAACCCGGGTTGTCCTCTACCGCTCAGACGGAAAGCGCCCTCTGTCGGAGCTGGTACCGGCGTTGGAGGACATGGGCATGCAGGTGGTTGAAGAGGTCCCCACCCGAATCGGTGCAGGTGACAAATACTTCATCCATGACTTCGGTGTTCTCGGAGGCGACGGGGATCCTCTCGATCTCAAGGGGTGTGACTCCCGGGTCTCGGCGGCCCTGACCGCGATCTGGAGTGGACACGCCGAATCGGACGAGCTCAACAAGCTCGTGATCACAGGCGGCATGTCCCATTGGGAAATCGGAATCCTGCGGGCATATCGCGTCTACTGGAGGAGGTTGGCGCCGTCATTCACCGTCGGGTATCTCAACGACGTTCTCAACGACCATCCTCAGTTAGCCACAGACCTGATGACGCTGTTCGAGATGCGGTTCGACCCGGAGCGCATCGACAACGACACGACCCCGTTGGAACAGTCGATCATCGAAAGACTGGACGCGATCCCGTCGCTCGATCACGACCGGATCCTTCGCAGCTTCTATCGATTGATCGAAGCGACTCTCAGAACCAACGCCTACCACGCCGGTCGCTCGGTGTTGTCTTTCAAGGTCAGGTCGGCGGACGTTCCCGACATGCCGCAACCGGTTCCGTTCGCCGAGATCTTCGTCTACGGATTGGATATCGAAGGAATCCACTTGCGGGGCGGCCCGGTGGCGCGTGGCGGCATCCGCTGGTCGGATCGACGCGAGGACTATCGGACGGAAGTCCTCGGTCTGATGAAGGCCCAGCTGACCAAGAACGCGGTGATCGTCCCCACCGGGGCGAAGGGCGGGTTTGTGCTGCGACGGCCGCCCTCCGACCCCACGATGGTGCCGGAGGAGGTGCGCACCCAGTACGAGGCTTACATTCGCGCGCTTCTGGAAGTGACTGACAACCTCGTCAACGGTCAGCCGGTTCACCCCGACGGGGTCAAAGTGCACGATGGCTCCGACCCCTATCTGGTTGTCGCCGCCGACCGGGGGACCGCCACGTTCAGCGACCTGGCCAACTCCATTGCCGCCGAGAAAGGGTTCTGGCTCGACGATGCCTTCGCCTCGGGAGGTTCGGCGGGGTACGACCACAAGAAGCTCGGGATTACGGCGCGCGGTGCCTGGAAGTCACTGGAGCGACACTTCAGCGAGCTGGGACTGGATCCCTACCGCGATCCCTTCACGGCTGTCGGCATCGGCGACATGTCGGGCGACGTGTTCGGCAACGGGATGCTCGGGTCCGACCAGATCAAGCTCATTGCTGCCTTCGATCATCGCCACATCATCATCGACCCCGATCCTGACCCGAAGAGTTCTTTCGCTGAGCGACGTCGCCTCTTTGACCTTCCGAGGTCATCGTGGGACGACTACGACCGTCAGGCTTTGTCCCCCGGTGGGGGAGTGTGGCCCCGAACCGTCAAGCAGATCCAGCTTTCGGTGGAAGCGCGGGCGGCCCTCGGAGTCACTCAGGCGAACTGGGCGCCGCTCCAACTCGTCAAAGCGATCCTCCTGGCCCCGGTTGAACTTCTTTGGAACGGCGGGATCGGCACCTATGTGAAAGCAAGCAGCGAGAGCAACGAAACAGTTGGTGACCGCGGCAACGACCCGGTTCGTGTCGACGGGTCGAGCCTCCGGTGCCGGGCCGTCATCGAAGGGGGGAATCTCGGGCTCACTCAGGCCGGCAGGGTCGAGTTTGCATTGGCAGGGGGCAAGATCAACACGGACTTCATCGACAATTCCGGAGGAGTCGACTGTTCGGACCGAGAAGTCAATCTCAAAATCCTGCTCGGGATCAGCGAACAACGAGGCGAACTTACCCGGGTCGAACGGGATCGGTTGGTCGCCGACTCGGCTACTGAGGTGGTTGAGCGGATCTTGTATGACAACCTGCAACAGGCGCAGATGATCTCCCAGGAGGAACAGGCGGCTATGCGCCGGGTCGGGGCCCATGAACAACTGATGGTCCAACTCGAAGGCGAGGGCATCCTCGACCGGAGCCTCGACGGGATCCCTCAGACCGAAGTGTTGGCGGAACGGAGTCGCGCCGGCCGCGGCCTCACCCGCCCGGAGATCGCGGTGCTGCTGGTCGATGCCAAGCGGTCACTGAAGGTCTCCCTGGCCGAATCGGACCTGGTCGACGACAGCTCTTTGTTGGAGGACCTCAAGCAGTACTTCCCGGATGAGGTCTCGGCGCGTTTCGAGGCGCTGATACCCGAGCACCCCCTGCGGCGGGAGCTAACGGCGACGATCCTCGCCAACGATGTCGTCAACAGCGTCGGAGCCACCTTCGTAAGCAGGATGACGACCCGGAGCGGGGCCACCAAGGCCGAAGTCGTGAAGGCCTACCGCATCGCCCGTGACGTATCGAACGCCAAACCCAGGTGGGAGGCGATCGAGAGGCTCGCCACCGGGATTGACCTCAACGTCTGGTTCGAGCTGATGACCGGACAGGATCGTGTGGTTGCTTCATTGACCCGCCGCTACCTGGCTCGCCTCCCAAGGGTCGAGCTAGCCGAGGCGATCGCAGCCGACGCCTCGGGCTTCGCCGAGTTCGAGGAGGCCCTGCCCGAGGCCGGCTCCGACGATTGGCGCGAGACTCACCGTTCCGAGGAAGCGATTCTGGTCGAGGCGGGCGTCCCCCTGGAGCTGGCCCGACGGCACGCCTTCCGTCGCCAACTCGTTCACGCACCGAACGCGATCGACCTTGCCAAGGCGCATGGCCGCAAGGTCGCAGAGGTAGCCGAAATCATGTTCTACGCGGGCCACGCCGTCGGCCTCGACCGGCTGGAAGACATCGCAAGTGGGTTCTACTTCACCGACACGTGGCAAAGGTGGGCTCTCGAGGCACTCGAAGATGACATGGTGGAAATACGGCGAACCTTGACCAAGAGAATCCTCCAGCGTGCCGGCGACCTGCCGCCTCAGGCTGCCCTGGCCGGGTTCATGGAAGAGCACGCCGGGGCGATCGACCGACTCAATTCGTTCGTCAACGGGGTCGGCCTCGACCAGCCCGAGAACCTGGCACCGCTCATGATCGGAATCCGCCAGCTCCGCGCTCTCATCGGCTGAGGTAAACGCGACCCCCTGGTCTTCAGGCTCGGCACGGTGTCCACTGGCACCATGAGTCCATTCGACGAGTCCACGGAACCCACCGACGAAACCATGTTCCTCTTTCCCAACTGTGGCATTGATGCCTGGACCTTTGAGGAGGAAGGTCAAATCGTCCGCGAGGACTTCTATGTTGCCAACGATCTGTGGGATGCCGTTTGTCCGGATGACAAGGTTCGCCGCTACGTCGAGGATGGACTTGAGTTCGGTGAAGGGAACTTCGTCAACTGCATCGGTTGCTTTGAGCTCCGGCTCGGACGGAAGCTGACTCGAGGGGACCTGCAGGTAGAACCAGCACCGCTACCAGCCGTTACGGACTCCCCGCCCATGTCATGTCCGACAACGGGATCTGTTTCACCGCCCGGTTCACCTCCGGTGGAGAAAACGACTTCGAAGCCGACCTCCGAGCCTTAGGGATCGGTCAGATCCTTTC
>JANMST010000257.1:0-3272 GCA_031389635.1 Acidimicrobiia bacterium
AATCTGTGGAAGAGTGGAGGCGCCAACTCGAAGACGCTGCCGCCAAGGCCGACGCCGCTCGACGGGCATACGAAGAGTGCATCGGCAAGGCCGCGGCCGGTCTGACGCCACCGTCCCAAGCTTCGACAGCCACCGGGGGCGGCCCAATGGTTGCGACGACTCCTGAGCAGTCGGGGTGTCCCGACGGAACCCGCGAGGCTCGGCCGCTGGCGGCTCCGAGGGCGTTCCGGTTATACGTGGATTTCGCGGTCATCGTCGAGGTTGAGGAAGGTTCCGAGCGGAACGTTCAGACCGGCGAGGATCTGGCGATCACCCTCGGCCAACTCGGTCTTGATCTCGCCACGATCGGGACGCTTCTCGGGGCAAGAGGAGCGGGCGGCAACATCGCTTCCGGGGTTACCGGACTCGGGATTGGGAGCTATGTGAAGGGGAGCCTGGGAGTTGCCCGTGGGTCGGTTGAGGGATTGCTGGCGGTCAAGGGCAACCTGGGGACTGCGTCATTCCCGATCCCGGTGCCGACCTCACCCGAAGAGGTCCTGGTGGCGGTTCTGCAGGTGACCGCCCAACTCGGCGCCCTGGTCGCCGGCAAGGTCACCGAGTGGATGAAGATGAACCAGATCTATCGGGTCCGGTCGACGCTCTTGTATCAGGAAGTCTCGGTGCAGCCGATCCAGATCTGGGAGTGCAAGGCGGGCCAATGGGTTTGCGTCGAGAAGGTTCTCCAGTACGAAGTGTCCGGACTCGAGCGCCAGCCCGGAGCATCCCAGTCCTTTCGCATCGAAGGTGACGTGTCCCAGCATCAGTTCGAGTCGTACATCGCGGGGGCAACCGCCAGAGCCAAGCAATCGATCGAAGCTTCGGCGCGGGCACTGGTTGAGTTCGAGCAATCCAACCCACCCGGACCTTGCTCGTGACCCGTCGGCAAACGGGTGCGGTGGCGGTAGTCGCCGGCGTGTTGTTGAGCGGTTTGGGGATCGTCGATCTGATGGGACCTTCGGCCGCCTCCGAGGACGGCGGAGCGTTGAACGTGACCACAACGACGGTTGTCGCCGCCGCTACGGCGTCGGCTGAGACCACGACAGCGCCGACTACGACAACGACTGTCGTCACCACAACGACGATCGTGCTTGGCGCGGGTGCCATCGAGGTATTCGTGGAGGACTATCGAGCAGCTCTCGACAACGAAGATGTCGCTTTCCTCTTCGATTGGCTTCACCCGGGAGTAAAGGATGGGTACGGGTCCGACCTCTGCCGTGAATGGGTGGCTCGGGAGATCGCCGCCCTCGAGAGCTACGAACTCACCGGGCCGCTGGTCGGGCCTAGTTCGGCCACGATTTCAACCGAGAGCGGGACTTTCGAGGTCGACGATCTTTACAGCGGGCCGATCAGCTTCGTTTATCAGGGCACCTCCTTCGAAGGCCAGGCTCAGTTCGCGGTCCAGGACGGTTCGATCTACTGGCTAGGAATCTGCCGGTAGAGCTTCGGCGCTGTGGCCGACGGGTGGGCGGCCGGGGCCGGGGGGACCGGCGAAGATCTGCGCGATCTCCATCCAGCTTCGAGCGACGTCGCCTTCGATCACCAGTGAGGTGTCGAGGTAGTTCCGCCGCTGGGCAACCACCAGGCAGAACTCGTCGACCGGCCCTGTGATCGAGTTGGACATCTGGTCGTTCCAGACTCTGATGCTGCCGCTCGGGCCTCGCAGCGCCACTCGGACTCTCTCGGCCGGCACGTCCAGCCCGCGGTTGATGTAGCTCCACGAAAACGTCTTCACACCGAGCTCGGCGATATGGAAGAGTCGCTCCGTCGGGGCTCTCGTGACTCCGAGGGCTTCGGCGACATCATGACCGTGAGCCCAGGTCTCCATGAGCCGCGCAATGACCGCTGAGGGGGCCTTCATCGGCGGCCCGTACCAGGGGAGCTGGGCGGCAGGATCCACGCCTTCGAATGCTTTCAGCTCAGCGGCCCGGGCAGTCCGCCACCAATCCAGCACTTTGGAAGGCGTCATTGATCGACCTCGATCGAGGCCCAAAGCCATGTAGCTGTCGATGCCACCCGTCAGGCGTTCGTTGATCTCACTGGCGAAAGCTTCCGGGTCAGAGATCGCCTGGGTTTCCCTTTCGTCGAAGAAGGCAAGGTGAGAGATCGTGTCTCGTATCGTCCACGGCTCCGCCGGCGTCATCTTGTCCCAGGTTTGATCGTCCAGGGCCGCCAGCAACCGGTCGAGGTCTTCCTGCTCGGCGCGAAGGTCGTCGATCAAATCGCGCACGGTCAGTCGCCGTCCATCCCGGCCATCTGCTCGAGGGCCTTGATGAGGGCATGGTTGCCCTCCTGGCCATGACCGCTGGCCTGGAGAGCGCGGTACAACTGGAAGATGAGACTGGTGGCGGGCAGGGGAGTGCCGTGATCGTCGGCGGCGTCGAGCACCAGACGGAGATCCTTCTGTTGGAGATCGATCGTGAAGCCCGGGCGCCAATCGCCAGCGATCATTTGGGGGCCGCGATTGGCCAGCATCCACGAACCGGCGGCACCACCCTTGACCGCGTTCAGGGTTGCCTCGAGGTCGAGACCCGCTCGCCTGGCGAACAGGAGCGCCTCGGAGACCGCCATCTGGTTGCCGACAACGAGGATCTGATTGACCAGTTTCACCAATTGGCCTGAGCCGATCGGGCCGACGTGAGTGATCGTGGTGGAGTAGCTCTCGAGGTACGGGCGGATCCGCGCTAGGTCCTCAGCCGAGCCTCCCACCATCGTCGAAAGGGTTCCCTTGAGGGCCCCTTCCGATCCGCCGCTCACAGGGGCGTCGATCCATCCCACGCCCTTGGCCGCCACCTTTTCGGCCAGGCTGCGGGTGACGGCCGGGCTGATAGTGGAATGGTCGACAATGAGCTGGCCCTCGCGAAGACCGGACAGCAGGCCATCCACGACAACGGCGACTACGTCGGAGCTGTCGGAGACGCAGACCATGATGATGTCGACGGCCGTGGCCAGGTCCTCGAGAGAATCGGCCACCTCGGCACCTTTGATCGCTTCGGCCTTGGCCCGGGTGCGGTTCCAGACCGCCAGGTCTGCCCCGGCCCTGGCCAGCCGGCCGGCCATGGCGGCCCCCATCCGGCCGGTGCCGATCCAGCCCACCGTCATGCCGGCGTCCAGATCCCGTCCCGCTGTCACGTCGCTCATCAGGCTCCTGCCGTTGCAATCGATTGCGACCACGCTAACCAGCAGTGCCAACGCGTGTCAAGCAAGGGTTCCGAGGTGCCGGGCCAGCCAGTCGG